>CAYSOI010000562.1:0-3095 GCA_964432425.1 uncultured Opitutales bacterium
TTCACCTCGTTGACCAAAATCCCTATTCCCGAACCTACGGATGTTTGGACCGTGCGTTTTGGCACTATCGTACCATGGACTTCCCTTGTGGGATGTCGCAGGAGATGGTTTTGCCACTGGCACTGGTTTATGCTAATGAATATCCGGGAAACCGATACCATGGGGTCCAACGAATGCGGGAAATCGCAGAAGCTGCGGTTCGGTACATGGTCACCTCCAGTCATCAGGATGGGACTTGTGACGATTATTTTCCCTACGAACGGGCGATGGGGGCTTTGGTCTTCAGTCTTTATTCTGCCAGTGAGACTTATCAGGTACTGGGGATGAAGGATGAGGAGGTGCTGGATTTATTTACGCGAAGAGTTCACCATCTGGATGCGGAGAATGAAACCGGGCGTTTAAGCAATCACCAGGCACTTGCTGCCCTGGCCGCCTACAATGTTTATAAAATCACCGGAGATGACCGGGCTCGTAGAATTGCGGAAGACCGGATTGAATTAACCTTATCTTGGCAAAATCAGGAGGAGGGGTGGTTTCAGGAGTATGAAGGTGCAGATCCAGGCTACCATACCTGCACCATCGATTTCCTGGCAAAACTTCGCCAGAAAATGGGTACACCGGAAAAGCCGGATGACAGCTTTCTTAAGCCCTTGATCAAGGCTGCCGAGTTTTCATGGCATTTTATGCACCCGGATGGCTCCTACGGTGGAGAGTATGGCTCCAGAAATACTTACCACTTTTATCCTCACGGATTTGAGCTGTTGGCACCTTATTCCGAAAAAGCGGCCCAGATCGCTGAGACTTTCCTGTCTGCCGTGCCGCAGGATAAGCGTTACCATAATGATGATGACCGTATGACCGCCCATTATGTCTATGATTTTCTTCAGGCATGGAAGGACTATCACCCGGAGCGGCCAAAGCCCATCCTCGAAAGCCGTTCCGAGCCGCAAACCATTTGGATGGAAGGGGCGAAGATGATTGTCTCTTGGAATGGCAAGGAAGCTGAATCTAAAGGAGGCCGGCATCTAATCGCCAATTTATCCAAAGGTGGAAACCTGAAAATCTTCGATGCCAATGGTCCCGTTGCCAGTGATACTGGGCTGATTGCTGAATTGGAGGATGGGACTGTTGCAGTGGCGCATCTGGTGCAGCACGACAATACCATTTCACCAGCAAGTGATTTGAAGGCAGACTCCTGCACTTTCACTGTGGAAGGAGACTTTTGCCGCCGAAAGCCAAACCTGATGAGTGTGTTCAAGCAACTGCTCTTACGGGGTTGGTTACTTCTGATTGGTCGTTTCAATGCCAACTTGACCCGTTCCATCATTCAAAAAATGGCGATTACCGGGAAACCAAAGCTCCCCTACCGATTTAAAAGAAAGATTACAGTCGAAGCAGAGCAAGTCCTGGTAGAAGACAGATTTCAGGAGGCCATGCCAATCAAGAGGATCAGCATCGGCAGTGATGCCACGAGTATCTACGTTGCCAATTCCCTTACCCATCAAGAGTCCCGACTTTGCCCCTGGCAGCATGCAGATTTATCGAAATTACCCAAGGAAGATGGTTGGTATGTCTGGTCTCGCAGTTATTTCCGAGGCTCGGGCCATGATCCCTATGCCCATAAATCCTGATTGGAACTATGATTCCCACAAAGAATAAACTCAACGCTGGCGTAACTGTAGTAGTGCCTTGTTACAATGAACAGGGTGCGGTTGAAGAGACGGTTCGAAATATTGCTAAAGTTCTTGATGCTTCTTCGAAGTCAGAGGACTTCTCATTCGAGTCCGAGATGATCTTTGTCAACGACGGCAGCTCAGATGGTACCCTCAGTATTTTATTGGAATTGGAAAAAGAGGTTCCCAGGCTTCGCGTCGTCAATAATGGCAACAACTACGGGTACGGTGCTTCCCTGAAGCGTGGAATTGCCCAAGCTAAATTTGACAAAATTGTCATAACCGATGCAGATGGTACTTATCCGAATGAACGGATTCCTGAACTGGTAAAGGAATTGGAGCATGTTGATATGGTGACTGGAGCCAGAACGGGTAAGAACGTTCACATCCCACTCCTGAGAAGGCCGGCGAAATGGGCACTACTCAAGTATGCCAGGTTTATGACGGGTGCAGATATCAAGGACATCAATTCAGGACTTCGGACAATGTGGACCAGGCATGTACACCAATTTTGGTATATGTTGCCGGATGCCTTTAGTTTTACCAGTACAATTACCCTGGCAATGCATGTGAACAGGATGCGGGTGAAATACATTCCAATCGATTATGCCCGGCGGGTGGGGAAAAGTTCCATCAAGCCGATCCGGGACACTCTCCGTTTCTTTTCTCTGGTGCTTCGAACCGTCATGTATTTCCGGCCTTTACAGGTACTGGGGAGCATGGGGTTGATTTTCATTCTACTTTCAGTAGGGGTCGGAATTATTGGGAAGCTTTTGACCAATGTCGTGCCAGATATGGCAACCTCTTCTCTCTTCTCTACTGGAGTTATCTTTGTCGGTCTTGGATTGCTGGGAGACTTGGTCAACGCCAGACGGACACTCTGAATAATACTTTCTTGAAACAGTTAAAAGTCCTTCTCCCTATTGCCGGTTTTCTCGCTGTCTGCATCTTCATCTTCAGCAGTATTGACCTAAGTGCCCTGAAAAAGAGCTTGCTGTCTGCTGACCCTACATGGCTGGGGTTCGCATTTGGGATTACTGCCCTACAGCCATTCCTTACTTCCCTCAGGCTGCAAACTTATCTCCAGGCGGGAAATCAGTCCAAACCCTACACCCGTTGCTTGAAAGCTGTCTTGGCCGCGTTAAGCTTGAATGCAGTGCTTCCTGCCAAGGGAGGCGACTTGGTCAAGGTGACTTTTTTACAGGACGCCCCCAAAGAGCTTGCGCCTCTAGCTGGTATTGCCCTGATGGAGCGTGTCCTGGATATTCTGGTTCTTTGCTTGCTGGCTCTAGCAGGCTCTATTTATATTGGTAATACGACGACGGCTTGGTTGGCCGCATTTGCTCTTTGTGCTCCTATCAGTGCCTTGTTGCTTTTAGGCCAAGCGGACAAAGTACCCATCATTGGGAAAAAATTACTTCG
>CAYSOI010000563.1:0-3085 GCA_964432425.1 uncultured Opitutales bacterium
CCAGAGAATTGGTACGAATTGCAACCTCGGGAGGTTTCGCCACACGGGAAGTTGCTGACACCGGATCAGATTGCGGAGATGGCGTATCCGTTTGTGTCAGGAATGATGCGGCCGACTTCGGGTTCGGTGATTGAGTTGGAGCAATATCCGATCATTGGGCGGAATCCGTCGAAGGAGTGAGCCACTGGTATGTCAAAGAGATGATAGAGGGGCTTTGGGTCGCGACAAGGGATGTTGAGCCAGATTCAGATAGCGGTTGGGTGTCGTGTCTGGCGGGAATCCATTCGAGGGTTTCTTGATCCTGTCGTCCGGGTGTGGGTGATTGTTTTCTTGTTTGTTGATCCCTCTTCAGGTTGGGCGAAAACTCTTCACAAGCCAACTTCTCAGGAGGAGCGGGATGCGGTCTTGGAAACTGCACGCCAGATAGGGGCCGCGTTACCTGGGTTGGGATATGCCTATGGGGAGTTGAGCGATGGAACCTTCACCATGGCAGGAAGTGTGCTGAAGCTGTCGGATACCATAGCTGTGACGGCAGCTCATGCCAGTCAGCATTGGTCGGAGGGGGAATATGTGGATGTGTGGATTGGGTTTGGAAACTTTCAGGATGGACTGGATGGAAAAGAAACCACTTACAAGGTGTCGGCAATTTATCGGCATCCAGTATTCGATCTGGCGCTCTATTCCTTGGCTGACAACCCGGTTTCCGGGGTCCCGAATGCAGTCATCCGAAAAGACATACTTCCCGTCAACCAGCCCATCGTTATTGGAGGTTACGGACAGTATAGTCATGTTAGCGGCCCGATCCTTGGCTATGGTGAAAAGTTGGGAGCCAGGGGGATCATCAGTGGGGATCTTCCTGAAGAAATGCCTGAGCATTACCAGTATTGCCTTTTCACGGGAGATACGGGTCTCGATGATTATCATGCAGAAGGCGGTTTGGTGGATACCTGGGATAGCGGAGGTGGGGTGTACACAGAGGTGGATGGAGAGCATCGATTAGTCGGCATCATCGAAGTGAAAGCGGGAGAGCGGGAATACGGTTCTTATTCAGGGTTCCTTCCTTTGTCTCATCCCGGAGCTTATCAATTTATCAACCAGTATCTCGACTCCGACGGGGACGGCCAAAGCAACTTTACTGAAGATGCGTTGGGGAGCGATGGGCACGTGACGAATTCCTTTGCAAATACGCCATTGGAAATTCATTCGGAAGGGGGAGGGGTGCGAATGATTCTTTCCCATCTGGCATTGTTGGATAGCACTGTCGTGTACAAGGGGCAACACAGTGAAGATCTATCGGAATGGGTGGATGCTCAACAGGTCTCCAATCCCTCCAGTTTGCCCACGGCACCTGATGGCTATTCCTGGTTGTCCTGGGAAGTGAATTCTACGAGCCGGATGCAATTCCTGCGTGTTCTGCCGGAGGCTCAATTGAATTTAATCTGGGAGTGATTGCAGAGGGGTGAATCAAGCCTGTTCTAAGTTGAATTCATTACTGGGCAAGCCAGCGGCGGCGTAAACCCCATTCGAAGAAGAGGAGAGCCAACAAAATGGCCATTACCCACCAACGGTCCCAGATTGCCTGCCGGCCATATTCGATGATACGACTTCCCTTGGGGTCAATGTTCAGGGACCATTTTTGCGGGTTTCCCGAGAGGAATTCTCCGTCGCCAATAGTGGCCAATTCTGCCATCAAGTCATGGTTTGCTGCGGTGGACTCCAGTTCCCGGTTGTCCGGCACAACATTGACCAAGGCGTGGGCAAAGACGGGTTCGAGCCCAGGGCGGGGCATTCGTGCGGTCATGATCCATTCGCCCTGTTCCTTCAATGGGATCTTGGCTTTCCATGATCTGCTGACTTCGTCGCGTACGAGTTCCAAAGGTTCGGGATCTTCCCCCTGGAGCTTTTGTTGCAGTGAGATTTCCGCATTCGGGTAGCTGGGAGGAAAGGGGATTTGAAGGCTGAGGTTTTCGCCGGGAGTCGCGACAGTTTGGTCTAAATGTATGCGGAGTTCACCTCCTTTGCGTCGGATACGATCGGCGGCAAGCCAGCGGATGGCCTGGTTCCAGAAACGACGGTAGTAGAGGTTTTTGTCCTGGTCTGTTCCGAATCTGGTGTGGAAGCGGCTACCCCATGCCTGGGTGGTGTCGGAGGTGAAGGCCATGGTACGTCCTCGGCCAATTTGCTGTACGGCAAAGACGACCAGCGGACCGTACTTGTTGGAATCGTCTGCATTGAAAGCCAATACGTGGGCACCCGGTTTTGCCCGGTTTACTGTATTTTGCCCACTGAAGCCTGGAAATCGTTCCCGCCATATTTTTTCCGTTTCCTCTCTGTTTGTCCCGAGTGCCATGATGGGGTGCTCCAGCATCGGGGTGGGTACCTGCAGCTTGAATGAACCATATTCAAAGCCCTCGTTTCCGTAGCAGTCCACCGGCATCAGTTTATCGATCACGGTTTCATCGTAGTGGCCGGACCCAAATGCGGTGGTGCCGCCGACCATGACAAAGCCGCCGCCATGTTCTTCCACCAGTGACACCGTGAGGTCGAACTGTTCCTGCGTAAAGGCTTCCCTGTAGATGTCACTGTTGATGACTACATCGTAGGCCAGCATTTCCTCCAGCGTTCGGGGGTAGCCTTTGTGGGGGTGGGCGATGTTGTAGAGTTTGCGGCCATCGGCATCTATGGCGAAAGGGATTTTGCGGGAGGCTTCGAAGTTGGTCCGGGTCTGAGGGAAGAAGAAGCTGGTGACTTCGATGTCCGGATCCAGCTCCAGGGCATTTTCAAGATGGTGTCCCGACCTTGGCGTGCCTTCCATATAGATGACCCGGATTTTGCGATCATGAGCGGCAGCTCCAAAGGTGACCTGATTGTTGTCAGAGAGGCGTTCGCCAGGTTCCGTGCGGACTTCTGCGAGGTATTTGTGGAATCCGGTAAACGGGGTTTCAAAAGTCATGGCAATGGGTTGCCGAGCCTTCCTTGGAACGAGGTACTTCTCATGCACGACTCTTCCTTCACAACTAATCTTTAACAGGACTTTTCTGCCCTCAAAACCTGGGGCATGCAGGACTCCAGTCAGGCGAAGTTT
>CAYSOI010000564.1:0-3085 GCA_964432425.1 uncultured Opitutales bacterium
CCTGATATGTTCTACCTCTCTGATAAAGAAAATGTGATAACGAAACTTGTACTTTCGGACCAAGAATCGTTGCAACCCCTCCAATTCCAGTATGCCAGTCTTGTACGCATGACCTAAGTAAGGGTTATTCACCAATTCCAAAAATGTGGACTGTATTGTTTGGATAACATGATCTGCAATCTCACTGGACCCAGACTTTTCGTCGATGAAATCCCAGATGCTCGCCAAGTCTTTGGTTACAGCATCATGGACACTCAGTTTAGCCATGCTTTTTCTTACGCAATTGAGCTACCTCTTCATGAATTTGATTCTGAAAAGCATCCCAATCCTCTTGAGAATCCAATACCTGAAATGGTCCTTTCACACGAGATTTTAGCACTTTGACAATTGGATCGTGGGCTTCAGATAGATCCATATCCTCAGAAGCGTGGACTTTAGTTTCCTGGTCTACAACCGATGACATGACATAAAGCATGGGAAGCACTACCCCCGAGGCAATACACAAATGGTCTGCTGAAATTTAGTTTCTTATCGAAACGTAAAGCTACATCCATTTGCGACACAGACAGTCCAGAAAGCGTCGCGTCTTCAATGCTACCATGGGTTTGCATGTCTCCGGCAAAGTGAATGTTTGGATCTTGCATAGCCTTGGAGGCATAAAGCCAGGTTTTTGCAACAATGTGGCCTTACCCAGATAGGTACTTGTGTGCCTGTCTTACCAATCGATTGGCAAGAAGCCAGACGGCCTGAAGGACCGTCCTACAATGATTACCGAAGAATGCTTTTTTACAAACACACAAGATCTGGAAAACCAAACCATGAGTTAAGACCAGATACTTAACGCCCGAATCTGGCACGATCCGGAACCTGCATCAAATAGCTATCAATGATACGGTCTTCCTTCTGCTCAAGTTTGCGGAGTACATCTCGAAATGCATTTCTAACCGACCATGCTTTGGCAGCAAATTGGTAGACGGTCTGATCATCTCTGATTGCATTCTCGAAAGTCCTGCGAGTCCCATTGTCGAGGAACAGACGGTATTTGGAGAGGAATTCATTGCCTCGGTAAATATAGTACCGCCAACAGGCTTCGTATTGTGCATTGGCATAGAGAGTCGTGGCTTCTTCAAAAGTCGCTTGTAAGTATTCAATGGCATCCACAGTGGCGATATCACCCTCAGGCAATTCCATTTGATCCGGGATTACAGAGGCGATTGCATTGATCAATCCATTGAATGCTTCCTGGTCGGTATCTAAAATCGGAACCCCGCTGATTCTTCGGTCCTCCCCTTTTCGAGTTAAATAAATGGGAGCCCCATGAATGGTTCTCAATTTGGCAAACACCCGGCCATTCTCGGTCACATGTTTTCCTGTGATGACATGGCGGGCCAGGATACCGAAGAGAGCTTCCCTGTTGTCGGAATTGCGTTTATTCAAAAGGGTTTTGTAGGGTTCCTTTTTCCAGGCATCATTGGTCGGTGCAAAGATCGTAAACGAACTGGAGGAACCGACAGGTAGATCCAAGCCAGTATCCTCAAGAAGGCAGACCAGAGTACTAAAACGAGGTTGGCTTCGGAGTTGTTCGAGAAGACTCATTTCAACTGGAAGCATCAATTCATCGATTACATGAATGACGCCATTCGCACCAGGAATATCTTGTTCCAGAATTAGAGATCCATCGACCCGATGCTGACCGCCGCTGTGTTTGTAGTTCAATTGTTGGCCAAAAGCAGAGGTAGGTGTGACTTCGGAAACTCCGAGACTTGTATAACCCGGCACTTTACCTAAGGCGAAAATACCGGAGATAATGTGGTGTTTGATGATGTCTTCCAACCGTTCGTCATTTTCAGGCTTGAAGAGGGAATCCAAAACACCTTCAGGCAACTTGGAAAAAGCCTCATCAGTGGGGGCGAAGGTGGTGTAGAGCCCGTGCATATTTTGAAAGAGTTTTCCCTGACGACTGGCAGTAATGGCTTTGGTAAAAATTGTAAATCGACCGTCTTTCTGAAGGAACTGGAAAAGATCGTCAGTGGTTGGAGAAAGTACACCATCAATGAGGTAGATTATGCCATTGGAGCACTGAATGGTTTCAGGAAGGAAACGAGCCTTACCCAGGGAACAGTTGGTGTAATCCAGTTTGAGAAACTGGCCGGTCAAAGTTCTCAAGAGAGAGTACTTTTCCAAAGCAAATGGAGGTTCAGACCGCGACAAGACATGGAATTTGAATACTTCTTCCAGACGGTCATCATTCCTTGGATCCAATAGGGTTTCAAAGGCCCCTTCCGGAAGCTTGGAAAAAGCCAGGTCCGTGGGGGCAAATATGGTGTAACGGATGGAGGTATTCTCAGATAGAAGTGAACCGATATCGGATTTTTCCAGGAGTTGAAGAAAATTGGAAAGTTCGGGTCGTTCGCGGACGATACGCCCAATGGTTTTGGCTTCTGCCGGATTGGCCGCCTGAGCAGGAGACAAACCAAGGGTGAGAAGAGAAAAGAACAATGAGCAAATCATCCTGAAGAACAGGGCTGAATCTGGCTTAAATTGTGAAGTTTTGAGGAAATTCATGACAAGGAAAGGTATGGCCCCTGGAGGGATTCTGAAGTCCCTCCAGGGGCAAATAGATTTAGGAGTAAATTTAGTTGGCGAGAACGTGATCGAAAGCCCTTCGCATGATCCATGCCTGTGTGGTGGAACAACGATGTGAAGAGGCTTTCTGGAGAGCGGAATGAATGGTTTTTCGGGTCATATCACAAGACTGGGGGGAGTTGTTGTGTAAGACTTTCATCCCTGCATCCATATACATTTTGGCGGTGAGATCATGATGCCCCTGATTAAACAGGGGGACACCTTTATGAATTGCCTGAGTGATAATGTGGTCCGCGTTGTGTACTGCGGATAAGGATTTCTGAATGGCCTCCGGGAGGAGTACTGCATCAATGACATGAATGATACCATTGGATGTTTTGATGTCTGCTTTGACGACATTAGACTCGTTGATCTTAAGACCCTGATCGGATTTGGTGATGGTGATTTGTTCACCACTGACGGTTTCCGCACTCTCCAGTTTGGCAGCTTTCTTCGCTCT
>CAYSOI010000565.1:0-3085 GCA_964432425.1 uncultured Opitutales bacterium
ATCTACAAGTTCCGGAATATCTACCTGAAGGAGTTCTGAGGAAGTTAAAGTTGATACCAACTTATTGCCAATCTGCGGTTACTTTTACACCTTATGAATCTTCTCATAACAAATTTCTGGCTGTTTTGACTCATTGTCTTCTATCAGGTTCTAGATTACAGTAAGCAGTTACTACTTTTCCGTTAGAAGATCCAACGCTTGTTTGGATCGTTCAGTTAGCGACTTTACCAGGCTTTCAATGAATTGGGAATCAAGCCCTTCATTAATTGTCGAATGCCCAACTTCTTCACAAATTCGGGGCATTTGAGTTGCGAAGTTTTCCAGTTGTTGGAGGAGTCTTTTAGAGGAAAAGTTACAGGATTTAGCGGTCCTCTCGAAATGTCGTTTTCGAATCTGGGCAATTTTGTAGTATCGGTCGATTCGCATCGCAAGGCGTTCATCCTTTTGTGTTTGGATGTAGGGAGCGAAACTGGCGATGTCGTAAAGTGGGGCGAGAATGAAGCCTTGGCGGGTATGAAGGATGGAGTAGTTTTTGGCATGTGCATCGGTGCCTAGGATCAGGTAATTAAAAACAATGGCATCTATGAAAGATTCCCTGTCCTCGAGTCTGCGGCTGGAGCTGGATAGGATTCCCATGATGTCAGGAATACCGGGTCCATTGTCGTTTTCATATTTACGTTCTGGGCCAATACCCAGAGCTTGGCACATGTCTTCCTGATGAATGCGATAGAGGCCCTCTTTTCGTTTCATACGGTCAAATCGTTTCACCAGAAAGGTTTTGTTACCATCGAAGGTTTGCACCGTGCTTTCCGCTGCCCGAAGACCCAGTGAAGAGGCAAGCTTCAGGCAAAAGTGTTCATTCTCTGCGAGACCAGAAAAGTTGCTCCTTGGTGGCTTCAGAATGTGAGTTGTGGGTTCTTTGCCCCATGGTATGTACCAGTTGTCGTTTTGCTGTCGAAGAGCGATCTTGGGTTGAGCTCCAGCAAGAGAGAAGCGGCCTTGATCAGTAAGACTTCGAGCTGCTGATGGGTCGTTTTCAAGTAGGGCGAGTCGTCGGCCAATTTCTTTCTCAGTGATTGGGGTGAGTCCACCGTGTTGAGCTTCCTTTTCTTCTTCAGGTGAAACAAAGCGTATGGCACCTGCACAATCTTCTCCGATTTCTCTCAGGAGACCAAAACAATTCGATGAATCTACCTGAAATTGCCTTCCCCATGTGGCAAGGAGTCGAGTGTCATCAGGAAGAAGGTTCCAAAGGAAAGGAGTTATTGTGTCATGGCCATGTATTCGCTCAATGAGTGGCATGGAGTAGGAAAGAGGGATGCCTCGATAGTCTGGGTCATAGGCGAACTCCAGTTTTCCGGCTTTATGACGATGAAGCGTACCAATTCGGTTTTCGTTCAAGTAAACGATAAGAACTTCTTCTGAGGACTTTGCTTTCATTGTCCTAAGATCTCTTCAATGCTGGGTTCGTCGGTAACCTGGACGTCGGTCGAGTTGCCGCTCCCCGTAGCATATAGCTGGACTCCCAGGAAGTATGAGAGTTCGAGAACTTTATCAATCCAGGCACGAGGCTTGCCTTGTTCTACTGCAGAGATCCATTTTTGTGTAACTCCGAGTCTGGCAGCCACTTCCCTTTGGGATAGTCCTTTACTCTTACGAGCTCGGGACAGGACTATACCTAGATCTGTACTGCTGGAAATTCGGATGGGTTTTGTGTCTTTCATATCTGAACGGGTATTGAGTAAGTATGACATACAATCGGATGTCAAGAAGGGTGATGTCCGATCGGGTGCCATTGACGTATTTGTAACCAACGTTACTATTCTACCAGAATCCAACCCCATTGCGAAAAATGTGCCATCTACAAGTTCCGGAATATCTACCTGAAGGAGTTCTGAGATATGGAGGGCGGACATTCCTGTCCGCCGCATTGGATTTGCAAGAAAATGGGGGCAAGAAAATGTTTTTTTCCTCTTCCTTTCTGGATCTTCCTGCCCCCATGTTCTTGCCTGAGAAACAATACCTCAGTCACTCTCATGTCTTGTGCCAGAAACTTGGATGCTTATTTTCCAAGAGCTACAGAAGGAGGAGTGATTTTAACACGAATGGAAAAGAAACTCCGCGAATGGCCACGAATTATTCTCTTTCGCTTATTTGGCGTTTTTCGCGGTTCTAAAACGCCTTCGCACCTTCAGTTTTAAGTCTAATATTCACATGATCAACTCCTGACTGGATAGAACTTTCCAAAGACTCAGTGAGAGCACTCATAGCGGCTCTGGGTTTTTCATGTTCGGCGAGGAGGTCGGGAACAAGGATGGGTGTGCCAATGTGGGCGGTGACAGAGCGTGGGCCTTCGGGGAAAAAGATGCGATTGTGAAGGTCTTCGTTGAGCTTTTCCACGGTTTCGGCGACTCGGTCGAGAGTGGGGTTGTCGCGGATGTAGGGGTCGCCATGAGATGGATGGTTGGCGATGTAGAGTAGTCGTGATCTTGGGTCTTTCTGGAGTTCGGCCAGTTTTGCGGTTTCTCCTGAAATGTGAATTTCGGCAATGCGGTGTTCTGGACCAGGGAGGGAGAATTTGCGATTCCCCCAACGTGCCAGACTCAGAATGAAGGGTGAAGGCTTGGCAGGGAAGAACTGGTACGGGGCGTCAGAGAAATCGAGCATGCGGGAGTTTTGGAGTTTCCGATTATTTGTAGTTTGTCGGACTGTGCATTCAAGACTGAAGAAGGGAGAACCACGAATGGACACGAATGCACTCGAATAGGGGGAGAGAAAAGAGGAATAGCGATGGATGAATCGGGATTGTGGATTGTTGAAGTGGTGCTTGTCGTCGTTAGGACATGTTCAAAAGATCCCAGAGGGATCATAGCGATTAGCCTGGGGTTGAACCAGATACGAGTGATACCCCAGGAATATTAATGAAAACAGTATGCATCCTGGCGGGATGCCAGATTTTGGCGGTACTATATGCTTGTTTTTTCTGGCACCCATTCAGGGTGCGAAATTCTTTGTATATTTGTCCATGGGTATCGTTGCACTCAACCCATGGCTAATGGCTGTGATACCTCCGGCATCTTTATCA
>CAYSOI010000566.1:0-3081 GCA_964432425.1 uncultured Opitutales bacterium
GACCGCATCAAGAATTGCTGATGCCATCAATCAATTCTACCCAGCCAGTTCTCTGGCCATGGACCTGGGTACTGTCAATATTCGTGTTCCCGCCATCTTTCAACAACAGGTAACCAACTTCCTTGCTTCCATTGGTGGCTTGGATGTGACGCCGGATGTGCCCGCCAGAATCGTCATCAATGAACGAACCGGCACCATTGTTGCCACTCAAAATGTCAGGATCTCAAAAGTTGCCGTCAGCCATGGTTCTATCACAGTCGCCATTGAAAGGGAGCAAGCAGTCATTCAACCCGGACCCCTTGCTCCCGAAGGTGCACAAACGGCAGTCCTTGACGGGCAAAATGTCACCGTACGTGAGAAAGTCGGAAACTTTCAAATTATTGATGAAGATCTCAGCAATATCCCGCAGGACCTTAAACCTCAGTATGAAAATTTACCAACGTTGGATCGACTCACCACGGCATTGAACGCCATGGGGGTCACCACTCGCGAAATGACGGCCATCTTGCAGGCGATGAAGAAGGCAGGAGCCCTTCATGCTGAGTTGATCCTCAATTAATGGCATTACTGCTTAACTAATTTACATCTCATGGAAACCTCAAGTACACCAATCCCTTCCGTCCCTACGTGGGCCAAAGGATTAAATAATTCGGCGACTCAGTCGGATTTGCCTCAGCTCAAAACCGATGAAGCCAAGGTTGCTGAAGTTTCCAAACAGTTTGAAGCCATCATTCTTAGAAATTTCCTCAAGGACAGTCTCAAACCTCTCTTTGAATCTTACCTCACCAAAGATAACAGCCAGAACAACATCTACCGGTATCACTTGGTAGATGCTCTTTCGCAGAGCATGGCTGAACGCCAATCCCTTGGCATCTCAAACGTGCTGCAGATGCAGCTGAAATCACATATTACTTCAAAAGGCTCTACTAAATAAACGAAACAATGAATCCTACCTTAGATCAGACCGCATTCGAGGACTTAACCAATATCCTCCGTAAGGAACTTGAAGAGTATGGTGCTCTCCTGGCTCTGTTAGTTGAACAACAAGAGTACATACTTAAACGGGATCCGGATACTCTCTTTAAAATTAATGAGAAGGTAGATGCTCAAATGCAGACCAATCACAGCCTTCTCAATCGCCGCAAGACCATCATCAGCAATCTTGCCGAACAACTTGGGCGAAATGCAGAGTCGACCGTTTCTCAGCTCATCCCCGATTTTCCAGAACCTGTACAACCCATGTTCTACTCTCTCACAGAGGAAATCAATAATCTCATCGGCAATGCCAGAAACAAAGTGAAGCAAAATCAGATCCTGCTTTCACGGCTCTCTGAGGTTACCAATGAGCTTCTCGAAGCAGTCGCTCCGGAAGGCAGCCTGACGAAGACTTATGATCGGCGAGGAGATGTCACCATCTCCAGTAATATTGAAAAACGCGCCTTTAAAACGACCGTTTAATCCCCATTCCCCTCTTCTCTTAACCCTTAGACTCTTTATAACCAATGTCTGGACTAATCAGCGATATCCTGAGGAATGCCCAATCTCTCGCCTACCATGGCAGAGCAGTGGAAGTGGCAGGGCACAACCTCGCCAACCAAAATGATCCAACCTATAGTCGACAGCGGCTGGCTCTCAAAGAGGCATTAAACATTGACTCCCGATTTGGTACCCATCCCGGAGGAGTGACATCTTTTGGTCGTGAGCATGCCCGCAGCTATATTCTTGACCGTCAAATTCTACACGGGCAGGGAGAAGTTGCCTACGCAGAAGCTCACCGTGACGTTCGGGATGAACTCCAAATCGCCCTCGGAGAGGAGATTGATCGCCAATCTTCCACCTCCAGTCTGGATACAACACCTGATTCGGACACCGTTGAAGGAAGTCTCTCCAAAGCTATTGACGAGTTTTTCAATGCATTTCAGGAGCTCTCCTCCTCCCCAACAGATGCTGCCCAAAAGCAAGTACTTTACCAGAAGGCGGAACTCCTTACCACCAGGTTCAACTTGGTAGATGAGCGAATCGAAAACGTTCGTTCAAATCTACAGGACAAACTTGCCGACGAAATTTCCAAGGTGGAAGACTTGGTGGAAGAAATTGCCGAGCTGAACGAAAGAATCCAGAAACTGGAATACAAAAAACGGGGCTTGGCCGTGGATCTTCGTGATGAACGCCAGGCTGCCATCGAAGAGCTTGGTGGTTTAATCAGCCTGGAAATGATTCAACTGAGCGACTCTGTAATGGGCATTTCTGCAAAGACAGATGACGGCCAGGAAGTTGTGCTGGTTGATATCAATGGTGCTGCTGGAGGCTTTGTCAATGAGGACGGAACACTCAGTTTTGATCCTCGGAAGGGCTCGATTGCTGGACTTCAGGATGCAGAAGCATCCATTGATAAGCTCAAGAATGAAAACATTGACCCGCTGGCAGCTCAGCTGATTGCTGCAGTCAACTTAGCCTATAATCCAGATGGTGCAGCTGAGGGTAACTTCTTTAACGCGGATACTCCAAATGCAGCAGGCATAGCTCTGGATGCAAACCTTGCCCCAGAGAACATTCGCGTCTCTCAATCCGAGTATGCCGGAGGAAATGATATTGCCTTCGGAGTGGCTCAACTGGCCCAATATGAGTTTTCCACCACTGGTGGAGACACGATCGACGGTACTTTTATTGAATTCATTGCCAATACTGCAGCTCGTGTCGGGCAAGACCTTCGTACTGCAGAGGCAGACCTGGAAATGCACACCATTGCCGAGAACCGAATTATTCAAGACCGGCAGGAAATGGGTTCAGTCAATATTGATGAGGAAGTGACTGACCTTCTACGTTACCAGCGGGCATTTCAGGCATCTTCCAAAGTGATCAACACGTTGGATTCCATGTTGGAATTAGTCGTTACCGGCCTCATCCGTTAATGCATTCCGCCACTTAAACAAACATTGATAAATTCCTATCCAATTTTCTTCGAAGATAAATACACCCAACTCTTAAAGCCCCGGTTGGTCCGTACACCCAACCAGCTTCAAGATACAAATCATTGTCACCCTGAATGAGAATCGCAACTCTCACACAATCACAAACGCT
>CAYSOI010000567.1:0-3071 GCA_964432425.1 uncultured Opitutales bacterium
TTTTGAGTACAATTTGAGGAGTTTTCTGAAACTTGAAGGAAACCTCGCATTGATTCTTTTCAGGGATTCTCCATCTTCCATGGTCTTTTTCATGATTACTCGGCGTAACATTTTAAAAACTTCGGTGGCGTTCACTTGTGGAAGCTCAATGTTGGGGGCCAATCAAGACCATGGGGAAACCGAATTTTTTAAGTATCAACTGGCGCCGAAGTTTCCTTACATCGAATCCCAGAGAAACCATCAGGCGTTTGCCTACTCTCCAGGGAAAATCATGTTTTCGGAGGACAATGGTGTCACCTGGCCGCATGTGGCAACGTTCTCTGATGCACTCAAAATCACCTTCAGTTGCATACTTGGAAACGGCAACATCCTGTTTGCCACTTTTAATCAACTTTTTCTAAGTACGGATAAACTGCAATCTTTTCGGGAGATCACAGTAAAGAATGCGGATGGCACCGATTATTTGCCGCACAAGCCCACCAATCCCTCACAACCGGGTTGGTACTTTCATGCACTGGATGGTGTCCATACCTGGAATGTGGAGGGCAGGGAGATGTTGGTCTGGGGAAATTACTGCAATGTGATTGGAGGGGCGGTGCCTGTTAACATTTTCTACTCCACCGACTACGGGGAAACCGTGAAAATTGCTTATTCTTTTGGGCAAAACCCCCGCTACAAGGATGGCCCGAATCTACTCGGCAATCCCCATAACAAAACCATTTGCCGACACATTCATTGCGTGGCCTACAATCCTCTGGAAAACGCATTTTACTGCTGCACCGGAGATCGGGACCATGCTGATGGAAAACATGAATGCCATTGGCTTCGGGGCAAGTACAATGTTGTTTCCGATTGTTGGCAATGGGAGGTGCTGGTCTCGACGGACAACAATTCCCGCTACAAAACCGGCGGAGTGAACTTTGTGGACGGCTGGCTCTACTGGGCCGCCGATGCCAATGGCAAACTGACTCCAGAAAACCCCAAGTATGATCGGGGCATTTTCCGGTGTAAACCGGCAGACCTCACCAACCCGGAACTGCATACCCAACTTTTCGACCCCAAATACGAGTCCGCCAATATGTTGATTGAGGATAACTTCATCATTGCCGCTCACTACGCTCCCGCATCACCGTACTACACAGGCTTCATCGTTTCACCGGACATGGGTGAAACCTGGGACCAGTTCAATCTCCTCCAGTTTGGACCCACCTCTCCGGTTCGCTTTCAACAGAAAAATGCGGAAGGCTGGATGAAAGTGGATCTTCGCAAGGGGTGGATCGGAATCGACCGAGTTCTCTTTATCAAACCCAAAATCTAATACAATGGAAACACACCCAAAATCAGAAAGCACCTCTCAAGACAAAGTCCTCATCATCGTTGGTGATGCATCCGAAACCGTGGATACTCTCTATCCCATCTATCGATTGGTGGAAGCGGGATTCAAGCCCGTTATCGCTGCTCCCGAAAAACGAAAATATCAGATGGTCATGCACGAAGTTCGTCCCGGTTGGACCATTACCCGGGAATGGGAAGGCTACCAGATCGATGCCGATGTCGCCTTCAGTGAAATTGATCCAGAGGACTACCTCGGCATCTTTTTCAGCGGAGGTCGAGCTCCCGAATACATCCGCTACGACGAGGACCTTGTTCGTGTCACCAAAGCCATGTTTGCCGCTAATAAACCCTGTTGCAGTGTCTGCCACGGAGTCGAAATTCCTGCCTACGCAGACTGTGTCAAAGGTCGTAAAATGGCCACCGTTCCCAAGTGTCAATTCGACCTCGAAGTAGCTGGAGGTATCTTTGTCAACGAACCCTGCGTCATCGACGGCAATCTGGTCAGCGGCCGCACCTTTCACGATCACGGTTTTTACGTGGGCCCATGGGTCAAAATGCTCGAAGAGGCAAGAGACTCCAGATGAATTCACTGATTTCGTGGTAGGGAATCCAAGGCTCCTGTTATTTGAGGCAGGGCCTCCAGCAAGCATCGTGTCCATTTGACCTGATTGCCTGGAGGAGGAAATGCCCGGATTTTAAGAGTTGATCCATTCCCGGCATTTCCTGCATCTTGCTATCATGAACATACGCTGCCTACTTGTCTCTCTTTTCATCTCTTCAACTCTCTTCGGCAAATCCGACCAGCCCAACATTCTGTGGATCACCAGTGAAGACAACAGTATCTCCTGGGTGAGTTGCTATGGCAGCACCAATGCTCATACTCCTGCCATTGATCAACTTGCCAAAGAGGGGTTTCGCTATCTTTACTGCTTCGACAATGCTGCGGTTTGTGCTCCGACCCGGTCCGTTTGGATTACCGGCATGTACGGCATATCCAATGGCACTCAACCCATGCGGAGCCGTAACCTCATTCCGCATGATAAGATTCCCTATTACCCCGACCTTCTGAAAAAAGCGGGATACCACACCTCCAATCCTGGCAAAACGGACTACAATATTGGTGGTCGCAATGACAAAGATGCCTGGGACTACAAAGGCGGCAAAGAAAAGTATGGCTGGCGACTGCGCAAAGATGGCCAACCCTTCTTCGCGGTGGTCAATATTGGCGACAGTCACGAGAGTCGGGCCCACGGAAGCCTCACGGGCATTGCCAAAGATCCGGCCAAAATGAAGCTGCATTCCTATCACCCGGACCTCCCCGCCATCCGCCAGAACTACGCCAAGTATGCCGAGGCGGTGGAACGCATGGACAGCAAAGTGAAAGACACGCTGGATGCCCTCAAGGCCGATGGGCTCTACGACAATACCATCATTATTCACAACTCCGACCACGGCGGAGTCATGGCTCGCAGTAAACGATTCCTCTACTCCAGTGGAGTGCATTGCCCGCTCATCGTTCGCATCCCGAAAAGCATGAAGCACCTTTATCCGGCCAAGAAACCCGGTATGACAGTTGATCGTCTGGTCAGTTTCGTGGACATGCCCAAAACCTGGCTCAGTCTGGCTGGTGCTGAAATCCCAGACACATTCCAGGGTAACATCTTCCTCGGAAAAAACACTGAACCAGAACCTGCCTACCATCTCGGCTTCCGTGAACGTGCAGATGAACGCCTCGA
>CAYSOI010000568.1:0-3060 GCA_964432425.1 uncultured Opitutales bacterium
ATTTTGTTTGTTGAAAAATCAATTGAACTACCAAGCGTTATTGAACTACCACCCCATGTTTCACCACCATACTTCACCATCTTTCCAACTTTTGAAGTCACATTAATCCCGGCAGGGTTCGGATTGTTTACAACTGACACCACCCCTCCAGCAAAATCTACGAAATCTTTTGTTTCTGGAGTGGTTTCAAAGTCAAGGGGCAGTTCAATTCCTGTAACACTCCAGGTATTGCCAGAATTGCCTGATTCTGCTGACGGGTCTTTCCACACTCTCACGTAATCGACCAACATTTTCATCTGTGGGATGTCGGCCGTGTTAACGTTGCCACCAGCATTCCCACCAACTGCAACATTTAAAAGCATATACGCAGGTTGAGTAAAGGGCCATTGGTCTGTAGTAGCTCCATTGACTTTTTGGTAGGTGAGGGTAGGAGAATCGTCAATTCCCATGACAACTTTGTCCTCACTCCATTCCAATTGGAAACGATGAAAATCTGTACACAGGTCTGCTACGTACTGACTCGCAAATTGTGGATTACTGGATGGGGCACTGCTTAAATTTCCCCCAGAGTAAGCACCATTATGGATAGCAGAAGAGATCGTGTATTGATCTGAAGACACCCCAAACCATTCGGCAATGTCCAATTCACCTCTCTGGGGCCAGTTCCCTTCTTTACCAAGCAACCAAATAGCTGGCCATGAACCAGGAATACATGCCAGCTTTGCTCGAACTTCGTAGAATCCATACGGAGAATTTCCAATCGCTTCCCAGTAGTCATCCGTTGTGGTAGTTAGGCGGGCAGAAGATGCAAACACCCCCCAGGAGGCCCCAGCAGGAGTTTCGTGAATTGCTTGGATTACCAGGTTGCCATCTGCAATATAAGAATTCTTTGAATCATTGGTGTAATGTTGATTCTCGCTATTGCCCCAGACAGTTCCACCCAGCAGAGGTGATCCCAAATCATAGCTCCACTTGGTTGAGTTGGGGACACTACCTTCATCAAATTCATCGTACCAAACAAGTTGAGTATAATTTTTGGGACCTGTAACTCCTAGAGCATTTGTTGTTGTTGAGTTGCCCGTATCCCCACTATCTGTATCCCCACTATTTGTATCCCCACTATCTGTATCTCCACTATCTGTATCTCCACTGTCTGTATCTCCACTGTCTGTATCTCCACTGTCTGTATCTCCACTGTCTGTATCTGCTTCATCGTTGTTAGTCGGACTGGTGGAGACTGTTGAACTGGATGAGCTGGAAGTTGAGCTATCACTGGGGAACAGTCCGCAACTCAAGAGAAATGCCAGAGAACTAATCAGTAGGAAGGATTGGATGCTAGACTGGGTATTCTTGAACATGGTTTACCATTATTTGTTTTGAGGAAAAGTTGTCTGATCAGGCCTGATCCTCTTTCAATATACGTACAAGACTTGAGCAGAAATTGCTTCCCCAGAATCAGCCACTCTGGAATCGACACCACTGAAGGCGGAGTGGGAAGGCATGGAGAGGGGTGCCAAACCTTTTTGCTTGTAGCGAACTGCACTTCCACCTGCTGAAACCGTAACCCCAGGATAGAGATCAAGGTAACTGACTCCCACTGAACCAATCGTCAATGTATTAGATTGACCTCGCTCCATTGGGTTATCCGTCTGAACTTCACTCAGATAAACGAGCCCTGTCGAATAGGTCCACTTGTTATCGGGGCGATATCGAAACCCTCCCATGAAGTCATATGACATAGCAGGGTAGCTTTGTTTGTAAGCACCATCGTATAGCGTACCATAGCCACCATCAGTTTTGGTGGGCCCTGTCCAATCTACATTGAACATATTATTCCAGAGATTGTCTTTTCCATCATTGTCAACCATCACTGCATCTGCACCGCTCCAGTAGTTCCGGCGCAAACCCCCGGAAACCTCCATCTGATTTGTCAACTGATAGCGGAACATGCCAATCAGGATCGTCTGAGTATTTTCAGGAATGTTCCCGTTGTCATATTTCGGATCATCCGTCAGTCCCAAAAAAGGCCCATGAGTCCAACTTCCAGGCCGGCCATTCACTCCTAGTTGATAAATCCAATCTGTGACCAGATCACCCTTCGCATATTGACCGTAAAATTCCCAAAAACTACTCGGTGTCTCGTATCGAGCATCTCCATAGTCATGACTAATTTCCCAGCGAAACTCCCCACTGAAGTAGTCCTGTACTGGCGCGCTGTAACGAATCGCATTGGCTAGTAGACCATATCCGGAGCCACTGGATCCCCAGGCATCGGCCAAGCCTATATTGGAACCATAGGGATAATCCGCCACGCTCCAACCTCTGGCAGGGAAGGCACCGATGGTGATCCCACCATAGTATTCCTGACGGAGTGTTAGATTTTTTTCATACCAAACCCCGGGAAGATCGATGGCTCCGTCTCGCCAACGTTGACTGAGTAGTCCCGAAAATTGAAAGCCCTTGCCCAAGTAAATCGGCCTCAGCTCCAGGTAGGGTTGAATCAAGCTGAAAGGACTAATCTTCGGTTCAAACCGTTTCCCCTCCTTTAATTCATCCGCCCATTCACGTTGTCGATCCTCGTCGGGGAATCTCTGACAATCCTCACACTGATTGGTGGCCCAGTTCAGTTGACCCAGCGCAAAACCTCTGAGAGTGAAAGGACCAAAATCATAGGCAACAGCGCTCGCTTGCCAGGAGAATCCAAAAATCAAAATCGCGAGTAGCTGTCTTAACAATATTTTCATTTTTTACTTGCGTGTAGAAACAATGCCCCCTGGACGGGGGCATCCAAGCTTCAATTACTTAGAAAAAGCGATAAATCCGAAGACAGGAAAGGTCTCGTTACCAGTGGTCGAGCTGGAAGCGCTGGAGTCCTTGCCTCCAACTACTCTGACCGAGACTGCGTAGATGGCAGACTTGAGGCTGGACATATTGCAAGCTGAACCCGAGAAACTGCTCAATGGGATCGTATAGGTGCGCAGACCATAGAAACCACCGACAGATTGGCTCGGCCTGGAGTTCGGAACCAAATCAAGGTCATACGAACATAGATTTGAACCA
>CAYSOI010000569.1:0-3055 GCA_964432425.1 uncultured Opitutales bacterium
CACTTCAACAACACGGCAGAGTATATGCTCATGGGGCCGGAGCAAGTGGATCGCTATCTGGAGAATGCCCGGAAAGTGATGGCCAGTGCCATTGTCGATCCGGAAAAACCGGAAGTACACAAGAAACGTCAGGAATGGAAAAAGCATGGCTTGGACCGAGGCATGGCACTGGATGAAATTGGACTTTGGGGCAACCGCCGCCACTCTCCTTCGACAGGCATGGGAGTAAAGGAATTCCCAAAGCGAGGGGAGTTTGTCATCCGCTTCCAGGCATCCGCCATCCTTCCTCCTAATATCCATGCAGCACCTCTGCGGTTGATCATGGGGCAACACATTAATATCAACAGCTCCACTCAGCAGGTCGAGCCCGTCGGGACGGTTATCCTCTCGAACTCTCCAGACGAGCCCAAGGTCTATGAACTTCGGGGCCGGGTGGAGAACTTTCCGTTCACTGTAGGGCGAGTTGTCAAAGGTAGGCAACAACCCGATGCCCTTCACATTACCCCACAGCTTCTGTATGACGACGGAACCCTCAACGATGGTGGCTACTATGCAGGGCGTTCAAGAGGGTTGACCATGCCTCGGGCAATCATCAACTGGATGGAATTCGAGGCACCCATTATCGATGTTTGGCCTCCGGAACACCACACCCGCATCCTCTTTGAGTCACCCCTGCGTGAGTCCGACCCGGATGTGTATGTAAGTGAAGTTATCCGCCGATTCACTTCTCGTGCTTTCCGTCGCCCATCCACTGACGAGGAAGTGCAGCGTTTTGAAAAGATTTACCAACTGGTCCTCCCTGAGTTGAAAACCCTGGAAGCCGCCATGCGGGAGACCTTGGCCATGGTGTTAGTTGCCCCGCAATTCATGTACCATACGGTCGCAGATGGAGTGACTTCTCCCCAATACGAAACTGCCTCCAAGTTGTCCTATTTCCTCTGGGGCAGCATGCCGGATCAGGAGTTGTTGCAATTGGCTACCGAGGGAAAACTCATGGAACCCAAAGTCCTCGAAACTCAGGTTCGGCGACTCTTGGCGAATGATCGTTCCCAGGACTTTGCCCACAATTTTACCATGCAGTGGTTGAGCCTGGCAAAGATGAAGACCGTGCCGATCAATCAGCAACTTTTCCCAAGGTTCTTGTATTACGTCCAACGAGGCGAACGTGCTGGAACAGAGGAACCCTATCGCCCCACGATCCGCGATTATATGCTGCAGGAATCTTCCGGTTTTTTTGCCGAACTTCTTCGCCAAAATTCCCCAGCCAGCAACATCGTTGATTCTGATTTTGCCTATATCAACCAACCATTGGCCACCCATTACGGCATTTCTGGAGTGCAGGGAAATGAGTTCCGTCCAGTCCGGCTGAAACCTGAAGACCCAATTGGCGGAATGCTGACGCATGGGTCCGTATTGATCGGCAATGGCACAGGTTCCGCTCCCCATCCCATCTATCGGGCAGTTTGGCTGCGAGAGGCTATTTTAGGCGACAAGGTTGCCGACCCACCAGCCGATGTTCCCGACTTGACCGAAACCGCAGGTGAATCTGCGGAGAAGGCATTGACCATCAAGGACTTGCTTGCTCTACACCGTCAGAAGGAAAGTTGTAATGATTGCCATTTTCGACTGGATCCATGGGGCATCCCATTTGAGCACTACAACGCCATCGGGAAGTATCAGCCCAAGGTTCCCAAGGAGGGCACTCGAGTCAGTGGCTTTAACCCTGAGCAACACCGCGACCTGGATGGCTACGCCAAATACCTCGATTCCATCAATACCCAGCAGATCCAAGCCAATGCCCGTGTACCAAATGGCCCTGAAGTCAATGGCATGGAAGAACTCAAAGCCTATCTTCTGAAGGAAAGAATGGAGGATGTGGCCAAGAACATACTCAAAAGGTTAATGACCTACGGGATTGGGCGTGAACTTGAGACCTCTGATCGTTTTGCCATCGAATCCATCTTTGACGATTCCGCCAAAACTGGACATAAACTCCAGGACATGATTGTCTTGGTCTGCAAAAGCGAGTTATTTAGAGGAAATTCTGCAGAGTAATTTTGAATCACGAATGAACACGAATACACACGAATTTTTCCAAATGGAAGCTGGGTAGGATTAGCATTTATTCGTGTTTATCCGTGTCCACTAGTGGTTCCTTAAACATTTAAAACACAAAACTTTATGAAAACTAAAAGCTGGCATTTACAACGACGTGAACTTCTTCGTGGGGGCGGGATTGCTCTCGGATTACCATTCCTTAACGGCATGGCTTCCGGGTCCAGTGCCAAAGAAGAACTGCCCAAGCGAATGCTGGTCAGCTACTTCTCCTACGGTGCCTATATGCCCAACGGTTCCGCTGGCATCCCAGACCCTGAAAAACCGCACCATGACTGGAGTTGGTGGGCTTGCCGTGATGCCGGGCCATTGACCTTCAACAAATCTGCTGCTCCTTTTGAACCTTTCAAAGACTCTGTGACTTACCTTCGTGGCCTTGACCATGCAGGTGGATGGTCCTTGGGTGGACACAGTTCCGGAGATGTCTTTGCCACGGGTGCAGACATGGTAGGGAAGCAGAAAACCAACAGCATTTCTCTCGATCAAGTCGCTGCCAATACGCATGGGCACAAAACCCGTTATGCTTCCATGGTGCTTGGTACAGAAGGTGGCACGGGTTCCTATGGTCGCAGCAAGACGCTTTCGCATCGCGGACCCGGACGACCCATTCCCTCCATGCACAAGCCGCAGGAAATCTTTAATCGTCTCTTCAATCCCTATGCAGGGAAAGGAGTGGAGCAAGTTCGTGCGGGGCTTAAACGCGAGGCCAGTATCCTCGATCTGTTGATGGACAACAGTAAGAGCCTGCACCAACGACTTGGTAAGGAAGACCAGACCAAGATGGACGAATACCTCGACTCCATCCGAGCCATTGAGCAGCGAGTCGAACGTACCAGCGAGTGGACGCATACACCTTTGCCGGATGTGGATACCAAAGGCCTCAATCTGGAGGCTTCACACAAGAATCCACAGGAATTCATCCGCTGTATGTATGATTTGG
>CAYSOI010000570.1:0-3052 GCA_964432425.1 uncultured Opitutales bacterium
CTTTGACACCATCGATATCCTCGTCCTGGTTGATGTATTGACCATGATACAGACCTTTCAACTTAACCGTTCTGACGAAGCCTTTATCGCTCTTATACAAAGTGTTTTTTTCGAATATGTCGGATAATTTCCACGGATTGCCAGATGTCACAGTCGGACTCTCATCAACGGCTACCACCTTGTCTTCCCCTGCATTCGCAAGGCATGCGCTGAATATACCCGCGCAAAGGAGTGTCCCGATACTTCTAGTGGTTTTTAATCTTATCATTTTCTGTTTGCTTGATTTTGTTTGGTTTACATGTGCCAACCTGAAGCCGAAATTGTGACGTCCGTAACAATCGAAACAATTGCCATCACACTGCAACAAAGGCGTAACATTGGGAGACAATCAGATAGTCGAGTCACTGATTTGCGTCAGTTTGGTTACAATTGTGTAACAACGCATAAAATCAGTTGACGCAACCCAGGGGCGCTTCCGGCGAAGCTGGGGCTCCACCGATTTTTGTCAGTGAGTGGAAAAGGAGGCTGTATACTTGGAAATGATCAGAACTGATCCCCATCCTCGTCGGAAGCGAATTTCAAATCCGCTCCTCCAGAAGATTGTTGGAGCTGTTGTTTGCGGATAATCGCTTGCTCCTTAAGGTGAGCCTCATGCTTATCCGCGCGTTTGCGCATGATGAACCGAACAGCCAGGTTTCCGATCAAACCAACAGCGATGCCGAACAACCCACCAAGACTGATCACCTTGGAAACCAATCCAGCCACAAAAGCGGCAATGAATGCGGAGAAAAACCAGCAGAAAACCACCCAGATGGTCCGCCCCATTTTGAGCGCTGCATCGCCCCGGGCAAAAATCTTATCGGCCCAACCGGTGGAAATAACCGCCGCAAAAGCCACATACGTGGTGGACACCGGCAGGCCCATACCGGAAGCAAAAGCAATCACACTTCCTGTAACGGATGTGATAACGGCGGCGCGCAAGGCATCGTAATGCTGCAGTTTATCTTGCTGGGTGGCCTTGGGCTTGGGAGCTAAAGCCTGATCTTGACCGGCTTTAGGAACGATCCAACGTGCTACGGCAATACACCACTGAGGTGCATACAGGCGCACCAAGTCGCCCTGACTACCGGTATTGACCTCCGCCCGGGTGACCCGTTGGGCAGTCTTGGTCGTCATCCCCATGAAAAGCAGTACCCCGCAACAGAACAACCAGAACCAGTGCACGTCCACCGATCCGGCCAGCTCTCCTTTCTGGAGAATCATCATGATGGCCAGTCCGGGAGAGGCACAGTTGGCAAGATCGTTTTGACCAAAAGCCACCGCGGTGGCAATCATCCCCAGGACAGCCAATCCGGCAAATAGCCTGGATGAAACACTCCTGCCCCAAAAATGAATCACCACAAAGGTTAAAACCGATAAAACTGCCCAGATGATTAGCAATGCAAAGGGAGCGCCGAGGGTGTCAAAGGTATTTGCCTTGATCATTTTCACCAAGGCCACGTTTTTCATCCCCTTCATCACCAGGAAGTAGACGAGCCCGGTGAGCAAGGCCCCGGCCATCCAGGGACCATGGAGTTTGATGGTCTGAGGATCCTCGCAATCATCCCGAACCACCCCCCGGAACATTCTTTGCACCAGAAAGCCGGCAATCCCACTGACAATGATCGAACAAATGATTCCCAGGATCACTTTGGAACTTTTGTCCCAATGAATGGCATCAGGACCGCCCATCGCAAAACCCGCACCCAAGAGAGCAAAAACAAGACAAGCTGTCGTGGAAACAGGCATCCCGTAGGCAGAGAAGGAGTAAAGCAACACGGTATTCGTTAGATACACACCTATGTACACGCTGATGGCGGCATTGATGCCCGGCAGACTTTCCGGGTCGAATATCCCTTTGCGGGCGGTTTCCATGACGGGCGAAGAGGCCAAGGCTCCGATGATCACCGCGATGCCGGCAATCCAGACCGCTTTGTTGCGGGTCATCACACGGGCACCAAAGACAGCATTGACGATGTTAGCCGCATCGTTTCGCCCCACTTCCACCGTGTTCCAGATCAACATGATCAGGGCAATGGCCCCTACAACGTAATGAAATAAAGTCAGTTCCATAAGTTCTCCACAATAGCCGTCGCCCTTGGTTTCCTGATTCATTCTGGAAGTTCAGCCAAAATGAATCCTGGTCCTTACGGGCACCTGCGTATTGGGAGCGACTTGCTACCTCTGAGCTAAGGAGAAGTTATGCAAAAGTCAAGAGCTAGAAATCGTAAGAAAGGGACATACCGAAGGACCGGCCCCTAGTAAAGGAGGTATAGATATACTCCTGACCGCCGTATTCCTGTGTGACATCAATGGAGGGATCCAGCAGATTCTTGGCCGAAAACTTCAGATTCCAATGGTCGGTCAGTTGCTGCGAAATCGTCATGTCCAGGGTCCCCACCGGACGCTCAAACGCGTTGGGTCTCGCTGGAGAACTGCTGCCCACTACCGCCAATCGGGGACCGAAAATATTGTAGAACAAGCTCACTACGGTGCCGCTCTTGTCATTGTTGTAGGTGACGTCAAAGTTGAAGATGTAGGGCGATTGCCCGGCCAGCTGTCGGGTGTCATTTCGACCAAATTCGTATTCGAACGGGGTGACATTTACTTCGGACACCACGTAAGTAAAGTTGCCTCCCACCGTGAAGTTGCTCAGGTTGTCGGAAAGGGATTCCAGACTTTTACGTGCTTCCAGCTCCAGACCATAGACGGTCGCCTCATCACGGTTCTGATACTGAACCTGACGATTGGCAGTCACGAATTGCTTTTCAATCGGAGAGGTCAAGGTCTTGTAGAACAAACTGGCGGCCAACACTTCGTTTGGCTGCGGGAACCATTCCCAACGGAAATCGTAGTTATTGATGGATGTGATGTCCAAATCGGGATTACCAATCAGGATATCCCCCCCTATGAAGTCAAACACCGGCACCAGGGCAATTTCCCGGAAAGTGGGACGCGCCAGGGTTTTGCCGTAGGCCAGTCGAAGGTTCATGTTGTCCTTCAGTTCGTAGAC
>CAYSOI010000571.1:0-3049 GCA_964432425.1 uncultured Opitutales bacterium
TGACCAGAAGGCTGTTGAGAATCCCTTGATCTCCGTGAAAGAAGAGCAGGAACAGAATGGACAGTACCGCAGGTGGAGTCAGCCCCGGTAGCAACAGGCAAAAGGTGATGAGGGGCTGAAGCTTTTTCGGAAGTTGGCGGATATGGTGGGCAATCAATACCCCGAGCGGCAGAATGATCACGATAATGGAAAGGGTGTAGAGGGAGGTGTTTTGGATCGCCTTGGCGTACAACGGGTCGGTCAGGACATGTTTGTAGTTGTCAATGCCCGTGTAGTCTCCGCGTCCAAAGATTTCGTTGGTCCGCAAGCTGAGGTCGATTCCCCAGATCAAAGGGACCAACCAGAAGAGAAGGAAGTCGAGGACAAATGGTCCGAGCAACAGTATCCCTGAAGTAAACCGCAAGGGCAGGGCACTCTTGCCGGAGGGAGACATCTTAGCGTTCTCTGGCGATTTGTTCTTTCAATTCGTTGAGGGCTTCCTTGGGAGATTTGATTTCGTGCATGACGTTGGCGAAGGTGTTTTCCCGGATGGTGAAAACGGCTTGTGGGCGTTTGGGGTGGGAGACCACATTCGGTATTTCTTTGGATAGTTCGACCAGAAGTTTGCCCATGGAGGGTTCGCCGGTGAAGTAGTCATGTGTCTTGAGAATTTGCTCTTCCTTGTAGGCGGGGAGATAGGCTGGGAAGCTGTTGCCTTTGAGGAATAGTTGGGTGTAGGCCTCCTTGTTGGTGATGACAAATTCGAGGAACTTCCAAGCTTTGTCGACCTGTTTGGAGCCTTGGTAAATGAGGGTGCCCTGACCGGCGAAGGTGGAGGTTCTGGGGCCACGTTTGCCATCTTCTTCCCATGCTGGCAGCGGCATGATGCCCCATTCGCCTTTCATGTGGGGAGAAAATTGCTGGATCAGATCCAAGCCATACCAGTCGGCTCCAGGGACACAGAGGACTTCGCCGGATTCGATATCACCGCTGAAGAATACGGGGTCAAAGATGGTGCCGCGGTCAGGCATGAGGGCGATTTCCTTTTTGGACAGGCTCTGAATCCAAGTCAGAGTATCCACGGCTTTTTCGAAGTCAGGGAGGAATTTGCCTTTGGTGTCGAAGAGGTCGGTGCCCCGTTGGCGAAGTACGATTTCGAAGAAGGAGGGGTCGAGAGCCATAAAGCGTTGTCCTTTTTGTGCCAATTCGGCCCCGATCTTCTCGAAATCATCCCAGGTTTGCAGGTCGTCGGGCACAATATCGTGCTCTTCAAACATGTCCTTGCGGTAGTAGAGCATCATGGCACTGAGGGACTGGGGAAGACCGTAGACTTTGTCTTTCCATTTGAAAACGTTAAGGCGTTTGGGGTGCAGTTTTTTGTCGAGGCCAGCTTTTTTCACCTTTGAGGTCAGATCCACGAAGGGAACTTGTTTTCCACCAAGGAAAGTACCGTAGAAGACTTCATCCAGCTGTACCACATCGGGGCCACCCTTGCGGGTTTTGATGGCGACCATAAGTTTGTCCGGCATTTCGGCAAAGCCATAGGCGGTGACGTTGGCTTCAAAGTTCTTATCGACTTTTTCCCGATAAAGTTCCGCCATCGCTTCGTAGTAGGCCTTGTCAGTGTAAGAACTGATCCAGATTTCAAGTGGCTTTGCCGAAACGGCCTGGAGACCAAGCAGTGCGATGAGAGTTGTGAGGAGGAAGCGCTGTGATGTGAATTTCATGGTTTGCTTGCAAATAGCCGAACGGTGAGGAAATTGGAGTTAATTGGTAGAGAATCTGTTTCAAGGGAGAAATGGAGAAACTCTGTTTAGTATAAGAGTTGTTCTTGCCGTACTTCAGTTGCTCAGCAGCGTTTGCTGAATGTTTTCAAGAATTGTTCAACTGGCAACGGCCTGGTTTCCCCTTTGGTCTATCTTGACGGCGGTACTGGCGTTGACTTGGCCTGTGTCCTTTTCCTGGTTTGGCAAGGAAGCCATCCAGTGGGGCTTGGGAATTATCATGCTGGGGATGGGATTGACCTTGAAGTTGGAGGATTTTCAGCGGGTGTTGCTGGAGCCGAGAATGGTCGTGTCCGGAGTGGGGTTGCAATATTGTGTGATGCCGATGCTAGGTTGGGGGATTGGGGAAATGATGGGTTTGCCACCTCATTTGGCTGCGGGTTTGATTTTGGTGTCGTGTTGTCCCGGTGGAACGGCGTCAAATGTGGTGGTCTATCTCGCCAGGGCAAATGTGGCTCTTTCGGTCACCATGACGGCGGTATCCACATTACTTGCTGTTGTGGCGACTCCTTATCTTACTGCCTGGCTGGCGGGAGCGAAGGTGCCGGTGGATGCCGTGGCGTTGCTCAAAACAACATTGACCGTTGTGATTTTGCCTGTGGTTGCAGGAACTTTGATACACCAGTTCTTCAAGGAAAAGATTGATCGGGTGATGGTAGGGTTTCCCTTGATTTCTGTAATCTTCATTATGTTGATTGTCGGTTTCATCATGGCCGTGCAGAGAGAAAGGATACTGGAAAACTGGCAAAGTATCCTCATTTCGGTTCTGCTCTTACATTGTGGTGGATTTGGTTTGGGATATGGACTCTCGATACTTCTGAAACTGCCGGAAGATGTCCGCCGGACGGTTTCCATAGAAGTGGGCATGCAGAATTCAGGGCTGGGGTCTTCTCTGGCTACCAAGCATTTTGCATCCACACCGATGGTCGCCGTGCCTTCCGCAGTGAGTGCGGTGGTTCATTGCATCCTTGGTAGTGCATTGGCCAGTTTCTGGCAAAGGGGGCAAAAGTAGAGCGATCCGCTTCTGGCTGGATGCCATGGGGCGGTGCTGGTTGTTTCCTAGGTAAAGACGCAAGAATTAAGGCACATGGGTTTCGTGCCGAGCACGACTTGTCTGCTTCATTTTTATACTAAAAAACCCAGGCTTGTGGGCCTGGGTTTTCAAGCATGAAATATGTGCAGGAGTTATTGAAGAATGTTCCCGTTAGAGAGTGCCAGCTGATTGGCTCCGGGATTCAAGATGTGCTGTACGCTCCATTGCAGGCCATTTTTACTGGCTGGGTTGC
>CAYSOI010000572.1:0-3048 GCA_964432425.1 uncultured Opitutales bacterium
CAGGCTCTCTCTGCTAACTGGTCTCTGATGATTCAAATCTACACTGGAGGAGAATCCGACCTTGCCATTGCACTACAGTTGCTCATAAATGTTTTTTGTTCTTACCCTGAAAGAAACCATTACCCAACCCATGAATTCTGAAAATACGCATCATACTCTTTCTTCCCGGAACCGCCGTGTAACACTTTCCAAAGGCTTTACGCTGGTTGAGGTTCTTATCGTGATGGCTTTGATCGGCCTGCTTGTCGGTATCGCCACCCCCAATTTGTTCCGGATTTTCGAAAATCAAAAGAAAAACGCCGCCGATACCTACATTTCGACTACCCTCAAAACACTGATCACCACCTACAATCTTGATGTTGGAAAATATCCTACTTCGTTAGATAATTTGATAACCAATCCTGGAGCGGGAAAACGGTGGCAAGGGCCTTACCTCGACAAGAAGGTCTTGGATCCGTGGCAAAATGAATATCAGTATCGCTATCCTGGCCAGAGAAGGCAGGGTGGGTACGATGTTTGGTCTAATGGTCCTGATGGGCAGTCCGGAACTGCTGATGACATCGGAAACTGGGACAGCTAAGCTGGATTCCCGTTTCAGTAAGGGGTTCACCCTTATTGAAATACTGATCACTTTTGCACTGGTTGCCCTGATTAGCTCGATTGTTCTCATCAGTGGGGCTCAAATTCAGCGACTGAAAGACCAACCGCCTCTTGAGCGTGTTCTGCTGGATGCGGTAAGAGAAGCTCGTTATCAGGCAGCGATCACCAAGGAGGTGAGTTGGTTATCCTATGATTCTGAAACGGGGTCGTTTCATATTTCCCTGGAAAGCAAGGCACCCGTGCCGACCGTGCCGGACCGATCCTCTGGCTTTTTTGGGCCTTCTGTGATGACCTCGGAACCGGAAGAAGAGGAGAACGTGATCCCGGAATCCACGGTTACTCACTACAAGGTGTACGTTCCTGAGGAAGGAGAGGTCCCTAAGGTTGAGTTCTTTGCCATTCCTCCCGGCATGGGGTATGATGGAGACTCCGAGGATGAACCGGAAGATATTCCCCTCCCACGTGTGCCTTTTGATCCGGGTGGGTTTTCTGTTCCTTTTCTTGTTAAGGTTGAGGCGGAGGATTTTGGGTCTCGTGGACGTGGCTCCATCCGTTTTGATCCATTTTCCAATCACATTTTAGAGTCGGAAGGTTTGGAAGTAGAGTGAGCCAGTCATCCCGTATCGGTCGCCGGCGAAAGGCATTTTGGGGTTTTACCATCATTGAAGTGGTGATTGCCCTTGCCATTTTCGGGACAGCGTCCGTGGTTTTGACAATTGCCTTCAGTAATGCAGTCCATGGCCTGAATCGGCAGAAAAAGAATCAACATTGGGAAAATGATCTACAGTTTGTCCGCCGGCAAGTCCTGCTTGCCAAGGATAAAGAGGAGCTGGAAGATGGAGAGGACATTGATACGCTCTCTTCGGGGGAGATCAGCTGGGAAGCTGAAATTGAAATGACGGACCTCATTGATTACTACAAAGTCACGGTCCATTACGACATTGAGGATGCTCCAGAGGATTACCAGGAGCACTCGGAAGTCCTTTATCTTCTTCGTCCGGCTTGGTCCGAAGGTGAATTTGCCGGAGATCGTCAGGAACTCCTGCAGGATAAACAGGAAAAGCTACGTTCACATCGCCAATCCATGGGTATGTACAACCTCCCGTAACCCCTCCGCAAAGCATGTCGTCGCATTCACAACAGAAGCCTTTCAGGCAACCCAAAACCAGTAGAGGATTTACTCTGGTCGAAGTCCTGATTGCTCTGACTTTGGGAGGCATCATTCTGACCGCGGCCACCGCTCACATTGTTTCTCTGGGGCAAATCTGGACTCATGATTGGAGCCGTCGGCATTATGTGCATCACAAGGATAGCCTGACGGGGTTGCTGACCCGTACTTTTCGGGAAGCTGACAGTGGATTCAGTTCCCAAGGTACGCAGGGAAAAGTCGCTGGATTCCGTTGGGAAAATCCTCCAGGGGAGAGCACATTGGATGATCCGCTTTTGCGTTTCTATCTGAAACAACCGCCCCCAATTCTCATTTCCAATCCCCCTCTGGCCTCCAGTATCATCGGATTTCTTTATCACGATGAGGACGAAGGGCTTTCCTTGCTTTGGTATCCATTGATTGAAGTGCGGGATGGGGAGCCAGTGGAAATTGAAGATGTGGACGATCTCTACCGCACCACACTCAGCCCCTTCGTGGAACTCATTGAGTATTGTTACTGGGATAAGGACAAGGAGCAGTGGGAAGTGGAAGAAGATCCGCTTGAAGAGGATGACAAGTCGGTGATGCCGGATTTCCTCAAATTTACCTTTCGTTTTGATGATGAGCATGAGGATGATGAGTATGTTTCCTACATTCCTCTGCCTCCGAGTGAAAAAGATGCACCTCTATTCTGATGACCATGAGCATCCGTAAACAGAATCGAACTAAAGGGAGCATCCTGATCGGGGTGTTGCTCATCCTTTTTCTCATGAGTGTGGTGATCATGCGGTTCTTGCAGGAGGCAAACCGGGAGATCGAATACCAAAACCAGTTTCAAAGCCCGATTGATCTGCGCAGTCAGGCCTACGGAATACTGGATGCCACTTTGGCCACACTGCACGAAATCAAGACCATAGACGGAGAGCTGTACCGTTCCAACCAAGGTTGGGCGAACCCCATGGGGTATTCCCAGTTTCCCATCCCGGAGGGGCTGGATGTCTCCGTAAAAATTACCGACGAGACCGGGAAACTCCCCATCAACCACAATGATGTCACAATCTGGAAGCTTCTTTTTGAGGCGATGGGAATTGACCTTTCGGATGCGGATGTTCTGACCGATTCCCTGATTGACTGGATGGATAAGGATGACCTCAAACGCCTCAATGGAGCGGAATTTGATGACTACGACCTGGATGGCAAAGAGTACAAACCCTCCAACGAACCGCTCAAGGATTTCGAAGAACTGCGGCACATTGAAGGTTTCTCGGAATTGTTCTTCGACGAAGAGGACGGCACACCCA
>CAYSOI010000573.1:0-3047 GCA_964432425.1 uncultured Opitutales bacterium
AACATGATGCCAAACGCCTTCCTGCAGCAGACTCTCCGGCGACTTGGCCCGATTCAACGGCTCACTGGGATCGCCAATATTGAAAGCAAGGATCGTCGGCTCTGGCCCCGTCCCCCCAGCTGAATCAATCCAAAACAAAATCGAATCCGCCGTACCTTCCGAAGCAAAGATGACTCCATCGTCAAAAGGATCCGAACTGATGGCATCCGCCTTCATCCAGGCACTGATACTGAAAGTTGAGGCGGCATCCAAACCATTGAACTGCCCAATAGAAACATGGGACCCGAGACCATCCAACTTCAGCCCCTTCCCAAACTTCGCATCCTCAATGGCTGCATTCACCTGAAGCGTCCCATCATTCCCCTTTCCACTAAGGTCAGTTCCATCCGAATCAAAGCTCCAATGAGCAATCAGATCATCCGGACGAACCATCCCCGAAGGAGAAATGTATTTGGTGCTCACTTCTGACAGATCATCGCCATCCGGGTCCGAAACCGTCACCCCCAATTCCGTGTAAGTGCCTCCCAGCGGGACACGGGTTGGATTGTCCCCGATCAGGGTGATCACAGGCGGTGCATTGAAATCCCCATTCCCATCGTTATAGACGGCGGCCACTTCCTCTGGTGTCATGCCAACCTTGTAAAGTCGCACATCATCCATCAGCCCCTCATACCAAGCCCCACTCCCATTATCCAGATTCGCTCCAATGTAGAGATTCGAAGAACCGTAATTCAAATCCGCAACATCCGCAGAAGCGATCTCGCTCCCATTGATATAGTTCACAGACCGGGTCCCATCATTGGTCAAAACCAAATGCCACCATTCCCCGTGAGTAAGAATCCCTCTCACATCTCCAGGGCCTGTATTCCCATTTCCACCATCCCGATAACGATGATGAATGAACCAGCTATCCCGATTCGAATCCCCGGCCCAAAGATTATAGTAACGCCCAGGTCGACCAAACACTCCTACCCAGCCTTCGTTACTCTTAACGGAGTTCAACCATATCGATACCGTGTATTCGACATCCAGTTGAGGATCATAATTCACATCAACCGCATTGGAACTTCCATCAAACCGAAGTGCTTTCCCAAACGGTGAATCCTCCTGAACCAACGGCCCCCGCAAGGTCCCATTCAACTCCGAAATCCCAGCCATGTTCGGCACGATCGCCCCCGAAATCTCCTCATCGAAATCAAACCACAAAACAAGGTCATCCTTTCGTTCAACTGCACTCAAGCCCACAAAGGATTGAACAAACAGCAAGGAAGATAACGCAATCTTTCGAAAACCAGGAGCGGAGAAACAAGACATAAGCGAAAAACGGGAAAAGGGTGTGCCGCAACCACACGTGCATGGAACTCACATGCGTGTAACTAATAAATAATCCAATCAGCTTCCCGATCCCATAACAAGCATTTTTCTCACACCCATTAACACGACTCATAATCATACCAAGAGCATCACAGGGCCCCATCAAAGGAAATTCAGAAAAAAACTTGATGAATGGCAATTACTCACCAACTTCCCCCGACAGAATTTTTCAACCGTGAACAAAACCGCACCCACTCTCCTGCTCATCCCTGCGCTGCTTGCCATCAAGTTGCCATGGATGCTCCTGCAGATCTTTGCCTGGTGCTACATGATTGAAGACAATTCCAATACCACGGAGACCCTTCTCGAAGCCGTCCAACTCACCTTTACTCCGGAAAACCGCTGCGGAATCTGCAAATCCATTGACATCACTCAGGAACAGACCCCGGAAACCCAATCCCCCGCCCTCGGCAACGACATTGTCCTCCTCCTTCCAACCATCGAGAAGATTCAGCTCTCTCACGACTTCCCTCCCTCCCCCCTGCCTGATCATTCATCGTTGGATGCTCAATGGGTTTCTGAAACCACCAAGCCGCCTCCCAAAGCAGCTTGATCCGCTGATTTATCAGCACCGCCCTAAATTCACAGAAACTCCACTTCATGCCAGCCACAGGCTGACTTTCCTGCATGAACAAAACTCATAACACAAAAACAAACCCACGATTTATCATGAAAAACAAACTTCTAACCACCCTCCTCCTCGCAAACCTCGGTCTCGGCCTTGCCGAAACCTCCGCACACTGGACCTCCTCCCGCCCCGATGGCCACGCTCCGATCGGCGTCATGGCAGATCACCAACACGCCAAAGGCGACTGGATGGCCTCCTATCGCTACATGTTCATGGAAATGAATGGCATTCCAGAAAGCTCCCCGACCTACACCATGCACCCCACCTACATGGACATGGAAATGCACATGCTCGGAGCCATGTACGCCCCCTCCGACAACCTGACCCTCATGCTCATGGCCAACCACATCGAAAACGACATGGGCATGAGCAACGGAAGCACCATGCACTCCAAAGACTGGGGAGACCTCACCCTCTCGGGACTCTTTGACATCAAATCCTGGGACGAAGAAACCCTCTTCGGGACCATTGGCCTTGGCATCCCCACCGGCTCCATCGACGAAAAGAACGCCATGGGAGCTCAACTCCCCTACGGCATGCAAACCGGCTCAGGAACCTGGGACCTCAAACCCGGCATCACCTACCTCGGGCAGACCGAAGAGTACTCATGGGGAGCCCAACTCAACGCCACCATTCGTCTCGGCGATAATGACCACGGCTACTCCCTCGGCGACAACCTCTTCGCCACCGGATGGGCCGCAAAAAAGCTCAACGACAACCTCAGCATCTCCGCCAGACTCACTGCCCAATTCCTCGGCAGCATCGACGGCACCGACGAAAACATCACCATGATGATGGCCAACATGTCCGCCCCCAACGACGCCACCAACTCCGGAGGCGAAATCTACTCCGCCGGAGTCGGACTCAACTACCTCTTCGCCAACGGCCACCGCCTCGCCCTCGAATACACCAAACCCTTCGACCACAACCTCAACGGCTTCCAAATGGAACCCGACAACATCTGGACCCTCGGCTGGCAATACGCTTGGTAAATACCGAAATACCCAAGGAACGAAATACCCAATTGCTGAGCATTTGAGCAATT
>CAYSOI010000574.1:0-3045 GCA_964432425.1 uncultured Opitutales bacterium
GACTTGGCGTCCAGGAAATTCCAAACCGCCATCGCTCAAATTGATAAGTCGATCAACCATCTCCAAAAGGCCATGGACGCCCTCCTAGGAACCGACAGGAACCTTCGCCTCGCCAATGACAATGCCTAAGATGTCACACAGACGTAGAATATATCCGGCAGTCAGACGGTTTTGGCTCTCACCCGTCACTCATGGATTGCTTTAACCGAACCAGGAAGGATGTGACGCAGTTGGTCGATGTGAGTCTCCGCGGTATAAACCTGGATGTATTTCCATCGGCTTAGGCCTATTGGTATAAGTGGAGTAACTTGTTCTTTCTCGCTAAATTGGTGACCATTTGGTGACCACAAAGGTGCATATTCGGTGCAAAACAATGCAAATTTGGCCAATTTTTGAGGTCTATTTCGGCTCTCTTCAACAACCATTGATCCCTTTTATAGAGAGGGCTAAAACCTCAATTCAAGCCTGCTTATACCCCGCTTTAGAAGACCGTTGCTCTATCCAGCTGAGCTACTCCCGCAGTTGTGAGAAGTCGAGATAGATTGCAAAGCTATATTGCCATGGCAAGGAAAAGATAATGTTGTTCGGGGTAAGCTCTTCAGGGATGACATTCTTCGCACTGAAAGAATCTTGAACTTCTGTAATCAGCATCGTGTTGGCTTCTACCTTTACAGCCTTAGGCGGTAGCCAATCTCGAAGGTCGGTGTATGCTTCACATCTTCCTTGAGCAGGCGATTTTCTGACGCATCTTCAATTTCCACTTCGCGGCCGAGATCCCATCCGGCGGAGAGGAAGAGGGCGTGCCGTTCGGCGAGGTTCCATTGCAATGCACCGGAAAGCCGGTAGCTGCGAAGTCGGAAATCCCGTTGCTCTTCTCCGCTTCCGTAATTGCCGGAAGTGTTCCATCGATTGCTGGCAAAGCGGCCTCCGAGAATCAGGTCTAGAGAGTCGGAAAAGGAGTAACTGTAGCGAATGAATGGTCCTCCTACGAAGAGGTCGGAGTTCTCTGAAGGGCTCCAGTTAAATCCGATGGCCGGAACGACCAGATCATCATCAAACCCCGTTGAGTAGTATACCCCAAGGAGCCAACTGAAGGTTTCACTGCGTTTGTATTTTGCTCCCACAAGGGTTGAGTAGTACATGGAGTCGGAGTCGACCTGCTCGTAGTCGCCAGAGAGGTTGGGGTTGAAGAGTAACATCCATTTGAGGGATTCCGAACTGTCATACCCGACAAAGATGGGTAGGTCGATCGAGTGAAGTTGGTCCTCATTAAAAACATTCGTATTGGAAAAATCGATATCGCTTAGCTCATATCTCAATCCTGCTCCCAGAGACCATTGCTCCATCTGCTTGTAAAAGATGGGGCCCATGATGCTCCATTGGTCCAGCCCCACTTCATGCGCCGTCCCATCCAAGCTTTCTTCGGGTACAAGAGTGTAGGAAGTTCGAACTGCCTTGGCGTCCGTCATGAAATCCTGGCTGTAGCCGAAGGTGGAGAAGGCCGTGAAAGCCAGAGTGAGGTAGATCGTTAATTTGAGGGGCGTGGTAAGCATGGTGTCGTTGTCGAGTTGAAAGCGTGGGTTCAGTGAATTTGACTCTATTCCAGAAGGCGAGGTCTGTTTTGTGAAAATTGGAATTGATTTGTAAAAAATTAGGGTGGGACGCTCTCTGCCTCGCGTCCCACCCTTTGTATTTCTTATGCTCTATGTTACCCCTTCATGGGCAATGACGAATTTAGTAGGGGGTAGATCCGTCACTCACAAAGTCTTACGACTCTGGCTCACTTTTGGATCATTAAATTTTCAAATAAATTGCCTGCTTGGATTCTGCCTGTCGTTCAGCCACCGGTTCCGATAAATCATGAGGGTTGATGGAGTATTTATAAATATTAAAAGTACTTTCAATAAAAATATATATAAATAGGCCTTGTTTTCAGTGAGCCCAAACTCTACGCTTCCAGAATCTTTCCCGTGGCGTGACACTTCCCGGGCTGAACTTTATTTTTTCGAAATCAATGGAAAATCAAAAAACCCATGCCTGGATTCTACCGAAACGTGTTATTGGCTTCACTGAACAATTTGTTAGAAACAATCCTGAGGAAAACAGGACTTCGTGTCATACAATGAGTACATTAATCAAAAGAGGGATCTTGTGGCTTGGCGTTTGCTTGGTTTTGCCGATGCTTGGAGTCTGGCTGGCTGGCTGGGATTTAGCACCCTTTCTGACTTTTCCTCCGGTAGTTCGTGACATTGGGGAAATCGGGTTTTCCGTGCCGGTCGGTTGGTTCTATTGGTTGGGAATGGGGGCACTCTTTACCTGGTTGCTGTGGAGACGGGGTAACTTATCTATTCAGGAAGGCATTGGGTCTTCTCACAAATTTCCTTTTTGGGGCTGGTTAGGTGTCTTGTGGACAGGGATTATCTGGTGGTTGGCATGGAGTCGTTTGGATTCGTTTGCCTGGGGACAAAAGTACACCTTTTCCCCCTTGTGGTTTGGGTACATTGTTGTGGTCAATGCTTGGATTCAGAGCCGGTCAGGAAAATGCCCGATGCTGGAGAAACCCAAACTGTTCTTGGCTCTGTTTCCCGTCAGTGCCGTCTTCTGGTGGGTTTTTGAATACTACAACCGCTTCGTGCAGAATTGGATTTATCTGAATTCAGATGTCAGCGCAGTGGAATACTTTGTGCATGCCACCATTGCCTTCTCTACGGTACTCCCTGCGGTCTATTCCACAGCCGAAGCCCTGCTGACATTTCCCGGATTGCAGCGTGCGATGACTGGACCGAAGCTCAAGTTTAAGCAGGGCAAAGGGCTGGCTTTGGCTGTCCTTGGAGTTTGTACGGTGGCCTTCTTGTTGATCGGCGTCTTTCCCCGAATCCTCTATCCCTTGCTATGGACGGGACCTTTCCTGATTTGGTTGGCCTTGTCAGCACTGGCAGGCGACCCTGAAGATTTTGGTCGAGTGGAGAAAGGGGACTGGCGAAAGGTTTGGAGCTGGGCATTGGCCGCCCTGATCTGTGGATTTTTCTGGGAAATGTGGAATTC
>CAYSOI010000575.1:0-3040 GCA_964432425.1 uncultured Opitutales bacterium
GCATCCAGCCAGAGTAGCGGCTCATCAGGAATGGGCAGCCGCTCCGTAGCACAGATGAAATCTGAGCCAGCAACCATCCCCAGGCAAAGCGCAGAAGCCTTTGCGAAAGCTTGTAAGGAGAAAGGCAGAAGAGTTGTGTGTTTTTTCACAATATTATCCGGGATCAAAGGTTTATCAGTGTAGGAACATCCGTAGCCAGTTTGCGACAACATGGGCAAGCCGCATAACTTAAAGAATTAGAGAAGTTAAAAAGAACCTACCACCAATTCCATAATCCACAAGTGCACACTCCCTCCTTTTTCCGCCAAACATGACATTGTTTCCGCCAAAACAAGCGATTAGGCGGCGATTGATAGACCTTCCATCAATATACATCCGATGCTCAAAAGGTTGCACACCTGTCTACAAACAGGTTTCATAGATGCATCCTCTGCACATCCATGCGTTACCTACTCTCCATACTGATTATTTTAAGTCATGTGCAAGGAGAGTCTTGCCCTGTCGCAGAGTACATTGACCAATGCAGGAAAGCCAATGGAGCCTTTGGTCCGATGGATCAGACCTACACCGATGCAGCCTGGAATTATCCTGCTGTGAAAACCTTGGAATTGCTTGGGGAGAATTTGGACCATCCGGAAAACATTCTTAAACACGGATTGGGATCACCCAAGGGGCATGTCGGCCCTGGGCATTGGTTGTTTTTTCACCAACACGGCATCCGGGAATCCCTTGGAGTGGTGTGCACTCCGCAACAGCCTGAAGTCACAGTCCACTTTCAAGGAGAAAAGGTAAACTACTACGGAAGCCCCTACGGGACAGACGGAGATACTTTTTTCAAAGCAGGCGGCTCAGGATTGGATGCAAGAGATGCAGGCAGCCAAACCATGGGCTTCTACAATCTCTCATCGCTGTACTACCTGCTGGAAGGCTTGCAAGCTTCAGGCAGAACGGCCTCGAACCCTTGCAGACTCGCCGCATACATCACCGCACGACAAGCTACCAACGGCGGATTCGTCGACCTGAGAGTGCAAAATCACCCACTTCAAGGAACTGAAGCACATGTCGCTCACACATTCCAGGCAATGGCTTCCCTCCAAATCCTGAAACAGCCCATACCTCGCCCCAGCGCCTGCATCAACTTCCTTCAATCCTGTCAAGGTCCGTCAGGAGGTTTTCGCTGGAATCCTTCAGGACCATCCCCCGGCAACGATGAAGATGTGTACTATACTTGGGCCGCAGTATCTGCCCTGAAGCTTCTGGGTAGCCAGCCCTTGCATACCAACGCCTGCATTCAATGGATTCAATCCCTGCGGAATCCTGACGGTGGTTTTGGCGACAAACCAGGCTGGCGATCCCGATTGTACAGCACTTACTACGCTGTCGAAACGTTAGCCAATCTGGCCCAAGATGGAGATCCGAAACAACTCATCCCTCACCAAACTTTCTCAAAGAAGACAAAGACCCACCCCCTTCCTGAAGGTCTCCAGATATACCAGGCTTTGATGAAAGTTCCCATGATCAAAAAAGTGGACCTCCCCGTCCTCCAGAAACGCGGCTTTGACTTGATTGGGATCAAATCCTACGACTTTGAAAAGGCTGCTGAACTCCAAAGATTTGCCCACTCCATGAATCCTCCCATGGAAGTCGTTCTCTGTCCTGAAGCGTACCCTCATCGAACTCGATGGATTGGAGGTCCCCTGCTCCATCATATCGCCAATGTCCCCCTCAATCCTTCCTGGTCACCCAAACAAATCCAACGATGGCATACCATAGATCAAGCAGGCCAACAGCAACTCCCCTGGCCAGAGTATCAGAAACAAGTCATCCAACCCATCCGGCAACTCCATTCCTTCGTCTACCCTGAACAGGAATTTGAAATGGAATTCGCCCTCAGTGCTTACGATGACGGGCTCGACCGACCCTACGGCTACAACGCCATTCTCACAGGCTTCAACTGGTCACCCCGAGACTTTGTCAGAGTCTTCCCATGGAAAGAACGCTACACCGACAAACTCATCCCCATCGCCGACGCCGATGCCCACGGCGATCTCAAGAAGTGGTCTCCTCAACTCGACCACACCCGCATGCTCTTCCTCGCAAAATCCCCAACTTGGGGCAACTTCCAAAAGGCCGCCCAAAACAGACGAGTCGTCTGCGTCATCTATAACGAAGAAGATGCACTATCCCCAGTCACCTTCTATGGTCCATCCACTGTGGTAAACCATGTCCAATCCAGAATCCTATCCTGGAAATGGTGGTAGTCTGATTCAGCTTGAGTTGGCGACAAACAGATCACCCAAGCTTTTCAGCACATGTGATGCAGATGGAGGAATACGGAATGGCCATAATTCTGGCTTCAGCAATGGCGGAACCACAGGATTCACAGGTCCCAAAGATTCCTTTGTCCATTCTCTCCAATGCATGGTCGATCATGTTCAACTCTTTCAGTTCCGTCTCTTCCAAGGCATCCACCAGTTCATAATTCTCCAACTCCACAGCTTGCTCCTCCCAGTCAGATGCCAAGGGACCATCAGGCCGGGTTTTGTTATGTTCAATCTTTTCAAGCCTGGCAGTTAAAACTTTTTTCTTACTGAGCAGTTCTTCTTTAACCTGTGCAATTTTATCGGGTGTCATAGTCTCATCTTTGGGTTCAGCGTTTGAATTACTAAGCAAACCTACCCCAGTCTAATTTTGATTGCGAGATCAATAACGGATTGAGCTCAGAGGTATCGCAGAAATTTGATGAACTCAGAAAAATTGCTAAATGAGGTTCTCTTTATTGATCAGACCCGGTGATGAAAATCGGATGAACTGCTAGCCCGTAGCTTCGTCTTACCTGTTCGCCCTATCTCCAGGTGATGTTGCGGGAGTTGCCGTGATCAGTTGGAGAACGTAGCCGTTGGCATCATTGATCCACGCAAGGAATGGGGAATGGAAGGGTAAGTTTTGTCAAAAATTGACGACTGCCCCGAATGGCACTGACTTCGGTCTTTCGGCTGATACCGTGCTGATCGCACAATTCGGAAATCGCGAACTTGCC
>CAYSOI010000576.1:0-3038 GCA_964432425.1 uncultured Opitutales bacterium
AGCCAACTCTTTCAAATAAAGCCCAACCTGCATCCGTAATCGCCCTCGAAACACCTCGCCTTGCTCTCGAATAATGTCGTCTCGTTTCTTTTCCAATCGAGTCAAATCCTGAGTGTACTTTTCAGAGACCTTGGGACGCCCCAGAAGTGGTAACTCATTGGGGACCCGACTGTTCGCCAAAGTCGCATGAAGGGAATAATAATCATGGATTGAGACAGGGTCGAACTTATGGTCATGGCAACGGGCACAGGCAACCGTCAGCCCAAGCAAACCCCGTGAGATCACATCAATTCGATCATCCAAGCGGTCGTGCCGATTACGAAATTGCCTTCCAATGGTAAGAAAGCCCAGCCCCGCCAAAGCTGGATCATTTTCCGGTTTACCTAATAGATCCGCCGCCAACTGCTCCAGGATGAATTGATTGTAAGGCAAGTCCGAATTGAACGCCTGGATCACATAGTCACGGTAAGTCCAGGAAAACGGAAACTTTTTAAATCCAATCGCACTTCCTCCGGTAGTATCCGCATACCTGGCCAGATCCAACCAATGTCGCCCCCAACGTTCCCCATATCCTTGTGACGCCAGCAACCGGTCCACCACTATATCAAACGCCTCTGGACTCTCATCCTTCACAAACTCCTGGACATTCTTCCATGTCGGGGGAAGTCCCGTCAGATCAAAAGTAACTCTCCGAATCAGCTTCTCTCTGGAAACCGGCTCCGAAAGTTCCAGCCCAGCCTCCTTTAATCGAGCCACGATAAAACGATCAATTTCCGACAACTTTTCCCCAGTAACTTCCGGTGGTGGATATTCCTGGATAGGTCCAAACGCCCAATGCTTTTCTGCACTAACTCCAACAGAGGCAAATGAGAATAGTAATAGGATGTAGAATCGATTCATGTTCTACAGTTAATTGACTCTGCGTTATTTTTCAGAATTGAAAAGTGTAAATTACTGCTGGGATCTCCACAATTGGTTCAACAATTTCCCGGCACTTTCGACGAGAAGATAGCCTGCGTTGGGCTCCAGCCTTCGCCAACTAATCGCTGCCCCAGAGTATCCACCGCCAAGGATGCCATAAATGGTTGGGCAATATCCGCCATATCCATCCGCGAGGCCAACAACCGCAGTAATTGGAGCCTGGCTGCGGCGTTTGATATCGAGGCCGAATTGGCAGTAGAGTTCGCAGGGTTGTGTCACCAATGCGACATCCCCAATTCGAATGGCATGAATGGGCAGAGTGTCCACAGGGTTGTCGCCGAATTTCTCCTGCAAGTGGGCGGCACCAAAGGCCATGATCATTCCCATTCCACGGATCTTTTCCCCTCGATCAATTCGTTCCAGCAGTTTCTTCGCACGTTCCAGCTCTTTCCCGGTCGGTAACTGCACTGTTACCTGCAAATCCTCAAAGGTGTGTGTCAATACCGGAGCACTCAGGAACTTCATTTCACTGCACAATCGCAAGGTTTCTGCTGCAGCCAACTTACCAACACGCATCAAACGTGCCTCCCGAGATTCCGGTTGCTTATTGAGCTGATTCTCCATCGCAATGTCACCTTGGGCACCATTGAGATACAGTACGGGAATTTTGCCCAATTCCTCTCGCAGGATGTTCCGGGTTTCGCTGACAAAATCCGAGGAGTAGATACCTGCTGCGTAGAAGAGGGTGGGGTGGGTGGTGTTGTGATAAAGAATGGCCATGGGTTTGTCCTCAAGGTCAACAGCCAGAAGTGCCAGATGTTGGTGGTCATCTGGGCCTTCCAATCCTGCAAAATCCGCACGTTTGGCATCTCCATGCATGGTGTGCGAGCCATTGGCCCAGCAAAGTCTGCGGTTAAAACCAATGGCAGCTTCGCCAACTCCCCACCCGACTTTCCCAGGTTTTGCAGAAGATACGGCTTTGGCTCCTAATTCTGATAACCAGACTGTAAGCAGGTCCATGTATTCATGATCCAGGGGCATGAGATAATTGGTTTTTACCAAAGAGGGGCCACCATGCGTATGCGTACAGGTAATGATTACATTCCGAGCCGGAATATTGGAGGCTTGTCCCACCGTCTCCCGAAGTTCTGCAACGTAGGGCGTTTCGAGCCCGACAAGATCACAGGAAAAGATAAGGAGCCGGGTCTCTCCATTGGAAAGGAAGAGTGCATTGGCTTCCAGATTGTCCCGGATTTTGCTGGCCCTTTTGGGGACTCCAGCTCCCTGCACCCATCCTCCGACCTTATTATTGATAACCATTGAGGCAGCTCCAATTTCCAGCTTTGCACCAAACGTGGTCAGTGGAATGAAAGACAAAAGGAATGCGGCAAGCTGTAATCGAATCCAAGTGTTCATGTTCCTGTTATGAAGTTCAATTTGAACATTGGCAATTGCGAAGGAATTTATCAAAATGCACTTCCTTGATGATTTAACCACCCTGTTTGCCAAAACATGGAAAAATGAGGATACAACCAATGATGATCAAACACCTACACACCACTCTACTTCTCACCCTAACCACCTTAGCCCTTTGCAGTTGCGAAACAGTCTCCAACACAGCGTCGAAAACTGCTGGTGTTGTAGGCGAGACGGCCAAAGATGCAGGCAAAGCCGTAAAGTCCGGGTCAAAGAAGGTCTGGAACAAAGTGGACCAATCGCCTTCAGCCATTGGGAGTTCCGTTGCCTCAGGCAGTAAATCGGTTGGTAAGAAATTCGCCCTGGCCACCAACTTGCCCTCCAAGTGGTACTCCACTGAAATCTCTGGTGCTGAGTTAAAGAATAAGATGAACAACACCAAGATTGGTGTCTGGTATTACATGGGCACCAAGAAGGGGTATCATTATTTTGCCTTGGATATGAAGAAGCGGGAGATCTTTAGAGTGAAGGAGAGCGAATATGCTGTGGGAAATACGTTTCCTCTGGCCAATTTGAAGAGTAACTGGCGTATGGTTGAAAAGCGGAACCAGCCAGTGTTTCTGACCCCGTCTCCAGTCCGGCGCAAGCGCCTGCCGCGGATCAGACCGACAACGCTCCGGATACGCCCGCGGCACCGGTGG
>CAYSOI010000577.1:0-3033 GCA_964432425.1 uncultured Opitutales bacterium
GAAGTATCTTTCTTTTTTCCGGTTTGTTCCAAAGATGGACTTTTTAATGACTGCTCCTCGGGCTTAGTCGTTAGCCAGAGTCTCCATGTGGAAGGAATGTCCGCATGATGGGTGTCCCGGATGACAAAGTAGTTGGGGCCGGAGGGATCTTTGTCCTTCACAAAGGCAATCTGTCTTTGCCATGCCCCCTTGGTGCCGGTGACATAATCGAAATCCGGTTGGGTTGAAAACTCTGTAATGTTCATTACCCCTCCAGTCTTTGTTTCTGGGGAGACGATCATGCTATGGTACTCGGGAGCATGGCGTCCGATGTAGCCCCAGTCATCGACCAGCACGGAACCTTTTCCCCAGAGCACAATGCTACCGGAATCATAATCATAATGTTCATGATTTTTCCCGGCGATCATGTGGAGGTAGGTTTCACGGGCATCCATCATCCTGTTACGCATTACCACGCCGGTTTCTTTAAAAAGTTCGCTGCCCCAGTCCGGCTTCTTTGGCTCCACATCATTCTCCATCAGTAACTTTTTGTAACCAATCAAACCAGGGAACAAACCACCGATTCCGATCCCTGGTGAGCCATGTTCCTCACAAATCCACTGCATGTTTGCCGCAAATGCTGGATCCCGGTCCTTCCAGATCGTAGCCAGTATTCCAAACATTCCTGTGCCCTCTCCATGATAGGTGTTTCCGATGGGCGGATAATGGCGATGATTGCCGGTATGGTGATCTCTTGGTGTGGAAATTTTCCCGAACCATTCCCCTACCTTTTTCATTCGATCATGGTATACGTAGTCGCCAAAGCCTGCCCTTGCAGCCATCAGAAAGGCTCCCAGAATATGATCATACGCCACCATTGCATAATGCGGTGCTTCCAGCCAGCCACCATCTTCATCGGACCATGCATTGAGCTGGTATCGCAAAGTCCCCATGCCTTTGTCGGCCCAACTTTGGGCCATGGGATGGCTCGGAATCAAACAAGCCGCTGTCACCTGAAACTGGGCCACTGTAGTTGTCATGTTGGGATTGGCTGAAAATCCCCTGCGTTCAGACCAGTAATCCTCCTTCGTCACCGCATAGCCGATAAAGGCAATTTGAGCCAAAAGCTTCTTACGCATCTCGGGCGACATTTCCGGAACACTGAAACAGGCGTCTGCAAAGTTTAATGCCGCGACCAAAGTGTTGGCCTGTTGATGAGGCGCCACACCTATCGCCGCCCGATGTTCCTGAGTCAGAAACGCATCAATCGACTCCTTGTGCAACATCTTGTCAATGGTCTCCAGCATCCGCTGCCCAATCTTTGTGGAACCGCTGGACCAATAAGTCGCCACGGTCTCTCCAAAATTGTACCCTGAAATCTGATAACCCCGTTCCCACTTACTGATTTGTGCAGGGGGCACCTTGGATGCTTTTTTCCAACGGGCGATATCCTCTTTCCCCATGAATAGATTCGGGTAAATGCTGTGATCCCCCTTCCATTCCAACACAAAATTCTTCACTTCATTGAGCGGAAAATCCCCATGCTTGATCAGAAGTCGCTGAGGTCGCGGGGACAATCTTCGGTTCTTTTCGGCCAAACCGGCAATACTTGTCGACTTGTCCGGAGTCCCAATCATCCACTTTCGCTTTCCCCCGCCCAACTTAAAGGGCACTACTACATTTCCATCGACCAACTTGGCTGCAATCGTTGTTGATACATGCTTGGCTGTGCCTTTCCAATCCGGGTCTTTCCAAATGCTTGGCCGTAAAGCGCCAATCATCAGCATATCGGGATGCGGATCAGGAGTGATCTTCTTTACTTTGTTCGCATCCAGTTCATCTACCAGACTCTCGACTTTCTTCGGCTCCTTCTTCCCCAACCCTTTGGTCGGGTTCAGTTCTTCCTTTTGGGTATTCGTGTACAAGGCAAACCAATTGCCCTGCCTTTCTGCTCCCCACCAATGCAACCATGGCTCCAAAATGTAAACAGGGTTCTCCTCAATCGGCTCCGTTCCGATTTTGGCCAACATCCCTCCTGCACCACCACGAAAGAAAACGTCTTTGGGCTGAAAGTGATGATCACCCAATTGAACGGTAAAAGTACCACCTCCAGGCACATCAAAGGCTTCATTCACAACCACCACAGGCTCACCATTCTCCACCCGAAATGATGCGGACCAACGACCGCCATCCTCAAACTTAGCCTGACACTGTACTTCCACAAAAACCGCTCCCGAGTGCGACACGTCTGCGGTGTAACTAGACAGCTTGACATCCGAGGCCAATACGGAACCTCCAGTCCATTCTCCACTCCGTAACCGGATCTTTTCAATCGGCCCCTGATCGCCATTGAGGTTCCTGCGAATTGAAACCCCAATCAAGTTGTTCCCCAACTCAATCCGCTCCTTCGACTCCTTTACCCATAAATCCGTATTCGCAGTTCCCGTCTTCTCTGAAAAGTGAAACCTCCTCGTTTCCAATGGCTCCAAATCCACCTGAATGAAAACCTTCTTCCCCTCTTTGTTCCCGGCGATCTGGTAAGCCACCCTTTCTCCATCATTGTCGATCAGCACCTTTTCCTGTTGAGCCTTCTGAGCTTGTGGCTGTGTCAATGGAAACGAAATCACTTCATTACTCCATTGGTGGCCCAAATGTTCCTTGAGCAGAAAGTCCGCTGCCTTCAGGTTCATCAGAGAAAAACAAACACCTGCGAGGATCTTGGGAATGTACAATTTGCTCATCCTTCCCCTTTTTCAGATGTTGGGTAACAAATCAAGTCAAATTCTGGAATTACGTATGCGAAGATAGTGCGACAAATAGACGACTCACCCATGCAACAGGAAACCTCTGCATCCCCGTTGCTGTTGTACCTGCTTATCGAACAAAAGGCTTCACGGAGTTCGCAAACTCCGTGAAGCCTTTCTGCTAAAATGAGCGGTGTGCCTGCCAACCTGTCCACTCCTGTCCGGAGTGCGATCCAGGCAGTTTCCAAGGCTTTATCAGTCGCCCCAATCGAACTGGAGGCGGGTGTAGTAGCGGGTGTCGAGTTCTTCC
>CAYSOI010000578.1:0-3033 GCA_964432425.1 uncultured Opitutales bacterium
CCCAGGTCTGCACCTGGCAATTCGAAAACTTCACCGCCACCTGGGAACACCGCAAGTACGCCCGCAATAACTCTGAAAAACACTCCATCGGCTGCTACTTCTACGGCACCAAAGGCATCTTTCACATGGGCTGGCGAGACGGATGGACCTTCCACCCCACCAACGCCAAGGAACCTGAAGTGCACCAGGATTCCCAACTCCAGGAACCCGACGGCCACAACATGCAAATCCTCTGGGCAGACTTCCTCAAAGCCATCGAATCCGGGAAACAACCCACCTGTGACATCGAAACCTCTCACCGCTCCTCCATCCTCCCCCTCCTCGGCATGATCTCCTACAAAACTGGCCAGGGCATCGCATGGGACGGTGAAAAAGAAACGATCCTGAATAATAAGGCTGCGAACAAACTCCTGAAACGGGAATACCGCGGGGAATGGAAATTCCCTGAAGTGTAGAGGGCATTGATTTTCTTCATTGCCTGAGCATGAAAAGAATCTCCAAGCTATCGTTACATTTGGGCACTCTGCTATTCTTTGGGCCGATTGTTGGCCTGGTGGGCACAGTATATTTAATGGTATATTCCATCTCACGCCATACAAAGGAAACGGCTACCCCAGCGATAATGGCAGAATATATATCCATTAGTTTGCTCTCGATCAAATATGGTTTGGTAGCAGCGATAATTGGGATGCCCTTATTGTTCTTTGGCCATATACTCTCGGTAATGAATGTGATGTGTGCTGGGAAAACTGGACACATCAAAGGAGTTCAAAAGAGTACAGGGATTACAAGTCGAGAATTGGCTTTAGAAAATTGCATGAACTTAAGGAAAGCCATCACTCCCTGCAGTTATCGCCTCAGTTCATTAATCATCTTCAACAGACCTTGTTGAAGTCCATTGCTCAAAGGCACTTTGATTCCTCTCTCTGCCAATTGATCACGGAGAAACTTGGCCAGAGGTTGAGGGAAATTCCCGGGAAACCAATGATACCAGTAGGGGAACAAATTCAGAGCCTTTCTTGAGGCCAGCATGGGCAAGAACATATCTGCGGCAAGAGTGGAGATCATCGACTCGGAAAGTGTATCCTGAAACAGTTCGGATTTGAGTTGCCGCAGGCGGTTCGTTAATCCTTTTTTCCTTCGAAAACCAGAAGTCTCCTCGGGAGCAAACTTTTTGACCACTTTCAAGAGATCCCAGTCCAGGAGATTTCGGGGCCACTCAGGCTGTTGCTGAACCAAGTTCAGATATTGCTGAAACCTGGACCTGGGATGGGCTGCCGGACGGAGTCCTGCCAAACGCCATTCTCCGTTACCTTCGGCAAACAAACCCTCGGCTGTCACTCTCCCCTTTACCCATGCTTCAATGGGATGATTCAAGGCGATCTTGGCAAAAACAGCCCGGTTCCTTTTTCCGCCCAAACTTTCCAGTAAAACCTGATGGCAAGCTTCTTCCCAATCACACTCAGCCAAACGGTGTGTATGTGCCTCTACTTTGGCATCCCACCTTTGCTTTGCCGCGTCTTCAAAATGATGCAAAAATTCATCAGGCCCTAAAGGTGCCAGCATATCGACAAGTGGCATCTCTCCGGTTCGCTCCAAGCGGGTCAGGCGATAATCGAGTAAATATTGCTCCAGGTCAGTCTCTAATAACGGGAGGAACACCAGTGTCTCTATCGTGTTTCCATTTTGAGTGAGGATGGGTTCCTTTTTGGGAGGAAATAATACCACATGCAGCACTACCCGATTGAACTCAGGGTCCTGATTGTGGCCATGGTTCACCCAATCCCGGTCATAAAAATGAATCTCCACGTCTCCGAGTAAGGGCTTTTCATTTAATTTCATTCGGGCATTCAAGAAGTCCGGCCCTTCCTGATGATTCCAAACACCAGGGAACTCGACCTCCAACGTCTCCCCTGAAGCCGTCCTCAACCCCTCATCCACATAATTCTGTTCATGCCAAATTTGCTGCAATACCTGCTCCGGTATCGTTAAGGGCCCGTAAGGTCCCTGTATTTCTGCTGCGATAAACTCGTTCATAATCCCTTCAACTTACTCCTTAAGGTGATGTCTTTCCACTGAGACTTGTTCCTGGCCTGATTGCGATTCATGACCCGGGTCTGCACTTGAACCAAATCTTCAATCCGATCTACGAGATCATCGGCATTGATGGGGAAGGCTCCCAAGGTACGAAACGTGAGTACGATGGCCATGTCATTGGTGGCCACCTGAATACTTTCCGGGTGATCAGACCCTGCGATGATGCGTTCAATAAATTCATCTGCACTGGCCCCCTTTTGCGTAAATACCACAGCCAGACCTGGATCTTTTGGCAACAACTGCTGCACGTCATCCTTCGCTCCCTGCCCATCGTAGACAAAGGTCAACCGGACCTTCCCTGGCTGATGTAAACACCTTGCATAATCTTCAAACCTGGCCCTGGCGACATCCATGCCTTCCTTTTTCATAATGCGCTGAAACTGTGGAATGGCATGAATCAGGTTATACCCATCCAGCAGGAGGTGATCGCTATGACTGTAGTCCAACATGGAGGCAAATCAAAGTGACACAGATTTTGCCGATTCGTTTTCGATGCAAATCCAATCTCGCCATTTTTGTACAATTGGGTAGCTTTTCTGCGTTTTTTAAACCCCACCCACCATAATACCCCCTTATGCTTAGGACTCCGTTTTTCAGAAAGGCTCTCCCCTGCCTCACCTTTCTGAGCACATTGGCATCAATCTCTTTTTCCCAGATCTCCCTTCAGGATGCAGTGCCGTCACTGGATCAAATGGAGGGGTTGAACGCGGCAGGATTTCAAGATCAACAACAAGCCCCCATGGACTTTCGTTCCCTTGATTTTGAGGTGGGGCCAACATCCAACCGCTCCTCCTTCTCTTCTGATATAGATAACCGGTTCGGCCCTCAGATTGATCTGGATTCGTTCGGCTTGCCATTTTTCGAACAGGGGCTGGCAATTGATGATGCGGATTTCAGCCTGGGTCCTCTGGGCATTAACTTCAAACGCCTCACTGC
>CAYSOI010000579.1:0-3030 GCA_964432425.1 uncultured Opitutales bacterium
CACCGCTACTTCATGTACGGCGTTCTTCAAATTCGACAAATCGCAATTAGCACCAGAGAAACTGCTAAGTGGTATGTAATATGTCTGTAGACCATACAAATTTCCGCCATTTCCAGGTCTGGATGAATCCGCTAGGGTTTGATCATAAGTACAGAGGTTTGTTCCATCGTCTTTCAGATCAACTGTGAAGACCATGTGAGAATTTGCAGCAGCATCTGCTCCTGTTGCCTGTTGCCCATTCCCCATCTGGATAACCAGTTTACTCGTCGCGCTGACATTGACTGCCCCATTGCCTGGGCCTTTGACAGACCAGCCAAAATAGTCCGCCTCAGTTACTGCGGTAGAGTGTTTAAATTGACCACCAAATCCTTGAAAAAGTTCCAGTCCCTTTGGTTCATTTGTAACCCCATAATTGTTATATTTAAAGTTTCCAGCATTGAAACCTGTGACTGATCCACCTTCTTTACTTTTAATGTAGGGCTCGCTTGTAGCTCCTGTGATTTCCTCATATTGGGAGGCAAAAAGTACATAAGGAGAGGCAACGCTATTGCCTACTGCATTTGTTTTAGAAAAGGCAATAAATCCTACCGATGGCATTGTCTTATTATTGCTTGTACTGGAGTCTGCCGATGGATTTTTTCCACCAATTACTCTGACCACAACTTCCTTCAAATAGCCTTTGACGGTACTTAAGCTTCCAGAGCAAGTAAATTTGCCTAGATCCAAATAATATGTGTTTAGACCATAACCATTTCCAGAAAGACTCAGGTTTTGATCAAATGAACAAGTATCACTCCAACTGTAGTCACTATTCTGCGTTCCACCATTGATTGTGACGGTAAATATATTGTGGCTATTCGCAGGGTTTTGTAATCCATTATCTGGATTATCATCAGCATCAGCTCCATTTCCCATTTGTATGATCAAATGATCAGTCTCAGAAATATTAAGGCTTTCACCTTTAGGACCCTGAACTGCAATATAGAGCGTATCATTCTCTTCTAGAGCTGTATCATGAGCATACATTTTTCCGTATGATTGTCGGATTGTTGCTTCCTCGGCATTTGGCTCATACCATCCGTAATCCCATTTTCCAACTACATCTTGAACGGCACCATCGTATCCAGCTGACACATAAACCAAGCCATCTTCTTTTGTTTCTGTCCAAGCACCACTTTTCTCAACTGCCAACCTATCGTATTGAGATGCAAACAAAACATTAGTTCCTGAGGAAGCTGCTTGATTAGAAGGTTTGGTCGCTGAAGACGATGATCCTCCATTATCACCCGTTGTTCCACCAGGAGAACCACAACTTGCGATTAGCAGAGCAATATTTGCTGGTATCAAAATTCTGTTAACGACTTTCTTTAAATTGAATTTCTGCATGTTTTCTCTATTTATTTTAATTTTTAAAATTTTTGGTTTAGACAAGTTGGCAATTGTAGAATCAAATTCCTCCTGTTGAAACCGTAAGCCCATTTGGTTGAGCGGTTAGTTGACTGCCGTCACTGAACTTGACCTCAACATTTTCCTTCTTTGGATTGTAGACGAGGTAAGTTCGAATCCCTTTCTCATTATCAAAAACAGAATAGAAGGGAGTGTCTGCCGTAACTTGGAGGTTCACACCTCCTCTTTCTTGCAGAAAGCTCAGCCAGTGCAGTGCGTGTGAACGAGTGTCCCCCAATTCAAAGGATCCATATTCATCCCAGCGCTCAAAGCCGGCCTTTGGATCAACCAAGGCCAGGTACTTGGCAAACAAGTCCTGCCAGATGTCCTTCGGATTGGCGACCTTGCCCCGGTCAGCATAGATCTCCATTTCACGATTCAAGGATTCCAGCTTACGGTTGACAAACTCGGGGCTTGCTCCCAGGTAGGTGGAAGAGGTTGTGATCGGCAGAAGATTAATCCCATGGATTTGTCTTGGTTCATCTGTCCACCAGACGTAATGCACCAAGCGTCCACCAAACAGGATTGAGACATCTTCGCTGATGTATTCATCGGGTAAGGTGAGCCCGTGGATATCGAACCAGTAGTGGTTGACTGCCTGGATTTCTGTGGTGTAAAGGTAGATTCCCAAATCGACCAACTCCTGTCGGTCCTGCACCATGCCCCACTGGATCAAGCCTGCCCATGCGTTGATCGACTCTGAAGACGACTCCTGGTTGTTGCCATTCGGATCCATCCCAGTCCCCCCAGCCCAGCCATGCCCCTCATACACGTCGAAAGATCGAAGATAGGGGAAATCGGAACGTCTGCGCTCTGCGGTCGCGATGTCATCTACCAACAGATCAATCATCCCTCCCCAGTTTTCTTCCCTGGCCCATTCAGGGTCACGCAGGGCTATATCAGCTGCAGCTCTGATCCAGTAACCGTAATGGAAATGGTGATCGTTGAGGTTTTTGACGGCGTCATACTCTTCGGGGTAGCTGAGAACCGTGCCGACAGCAGAGTTGTAGTGGAAGTAGGTCTTGTTGCTCTCACCAGAGATCCATTCTTCCATACGTTCTTTGGTCAGCTCCAACAAACGATCCCGAACATCCAATTCTCCCTGCGAATCAGCAACACTCATCAGTTGGGTGATCCGTTGAAGCCCCTTGCCTTGCCAGTAGGGACCCCAGCCAATCTCAAGGATCATCCCTCTGGCACGTGCTGCATCTCTCGAAAGTTGGGTTTCAAGTTGGTCACTAAAATCTTCATCTTCGACTGCTGGCCAGTAGGGGACAAAGCCATAGTATTGGTGCCGGGTTGTGAAGTCGTTGGTGGCATACAGTTGAATTGGTCCACGGATAGAACCAAGTGAGCCTCTCTTCTTTTTCGGGAGGTTCTGATTTTCGTGATAGTGGTGGGGATAGAGACCAACAATGGGAGGGGAAGTGAATCCTTCAAATTGCTCTGTTATTGTTCGGTATTTGGTAATCACCTCGCTTTTGGAGCGGTCAACTTCCCAATCTGCGATCGTATCCTTGATGAAGGTATAGGCGCTGCGCAGAAAATAACGAACTGTGACTGGTCTTGAATTTGGCAGCACCG
>CAYSOI010000580.1:0-3017 GCA_964432425.1 uncultured Opitutales bacterium
CCTTGGCCGACTTTGAAGTATTTTTTGCCGAAAGGATTGGCGGCGATGAGGCCGTAGTCACGGGCATGCCAGGTGGTGGGGTGGCGAGGGTTGGAGGGGTGGTCGAAGATGGCGATGCCGACGGTTTTGCCGTCTATTGGCCCCCAGTAGTCGACCCATTTGGCGATCTTGCCCCAGACGGCTTTTCCGGTGACGCCTTCGCTGTTGATGGCGGAACCTTTGGCAACGGAACCTTTCAGGCGAAGTGCGGGATGGGTGCGAATGGCCATGCTGCCTTCCTTGGTTTCGACGAAGGTGATGTCACCATGAGAGGCATGGATGGTGATTTTGTAATCGATGTAGCGGCCGCCTTCGGTGGTGCCGAGGCAAATTTCGGTGGTGTCGGTGCAGACAGTTTTGTCGTTTTGCAGCCAGGAACTGTTGCTGACGATCACAGCTTCCTGACAATCGACTTTGGCTTCCACGATTTTGTCGCCTCGGATACGGGCACCTTTGTGGCCACTCCAGAAGTCGGCTCCATTGATGGGGTGACCGTAGTACAGAGACTGGTGGTGAGGGTGGTCGGCGGCTTCACCTTCAACGCCTTTCTTCATGGGATGGTTCCGGGTCATGGGAATGCCGTGAGGTCCGATGATCGGATAAAGAATGGGTTTGGATTCGTTGCCGTAGAGATACTCGGTGAAGAGTTCGGAGCCGATGTTCACGGTGACTTTCTTGTCTTCCTTGTTGTGCTGAACGGAGAGTGATTCCGCCTGGGCAAGGAGAGCAGTGAGAGGGAGGAGGAGCAGGAGTTGGATTCGTTTCATAATGTAATGCGAGAGTAGGTTAAATTGGATAGGTTATTTCGTAGTTTTGGCTGGGGGTAATTTCATGATCCAGGCAGAGACATCGGCGACATCCTGAGGGCTAAGGGTGTAGGCAAAACTGGCGGGCATACCGGAGTGTTTGGCATCGTCCCGTTTCTTGATGTCCTTGGGGTTTACGAAGACTTGCTGTCCAGTCGGGAGGACCAATTTGATTTGCAAGGCGGTTTCTTCCTGAATCATTCCGAAGAGTTTGCGGCCATCTTTCATTTCGAGGCTGGTTTGCTGGTAGCCTTCCACGATGTAGGCATCGGGTTCGAGGGTAGACTGAATCACATAATGCATGTCGCGACGTTGGCGGATGCCTTGAAGATCGGGCCCAACCACAATCCCCCGGCCTTTGACCTGGTGACAGGCGAAACAAGTACCGCGACCAAAGAAGATCTCTTCCCCATGCTTGGTGTTGGCTTTGGACAAGGCAGCTTTGGTGGCGGTGATGGAAGTCTTTTTTGCACCGGTCTTGCTGAGGTAAAGCTGGTACATGGTTTTGGGACCAGAGTTGCCACCGAGAGCAATCCTGCCTGCTTTGAAATCACGACTGTAGACCTGCAGCTTCTGACCTTTGCTCGTAGTGACGAAATGGTCGGTCTTCTTATAATCCTTTCGCATCCAGTCGGGAACCTTGCTGCGGCTGTCATAGGCGATGTAGACAGTGGCGGAAAGGTTGGTGGTCAAGAGCAGGTAATCGGCTTCCTTGCGTTTGTAGTCCCCTTTTCGGGTTGGGACCAACGTGGCTCCGGCAATCGCATCGGGGACTTGGGTAATGGTGTCTTTTCCATCATCCGCGTAGGCAGCCACTCCGCGTTGCAAACCGTCGTTGATTGGGGACACTTTGGCATCGCTTCCTTTGATGCGAACTCCTCGAACAAAGAGCCTGTCCTTCCATTCAGAGTCGGTAATCTTGTGTAGGTGCAAAGAGGTGATGTCGGAGGCAAGTTGGCCATTGATGAAGACTCCTGCCTGCATCGTCGCTTCTTTGGAAATTTGCTGGAAGTTGTTAAACTTGGCAGACTTGGCAGTCGGCTTGGAGCCGTCGAGTGTGTAGCGAACTTCATATTCAGCGGGGCCGGAGGTGGAGACCTGGGCGGATACGGTCGTCGAGTCACGGAAGTTGAGTTCTTTCGCTTTGAGCTGGATTTTGGCGGTGATGCTGGAGCCTTCAGTGCGGCTATCTTTGTCGGCGTCCCGAACAAAGGCATCAAACTGTTTTTGAAGATTGCGGTCCCCTTCTTCCATCAATCCCAGTGCAGCCATGAGACGTATGCGACCACGGCCATCGTCCAAAAGCTTCTGGCGTTGTTCCTTGGGCATCTGGCGTCGCAAGTTTTGCCAGGAGACATAGAAAGCGACTCGGTCGGTCTCGTCGGAAATGGCGGAGAGTACAGAGTTGCTCAAGTCGCCCCAGCCAATGTTGCTCAGGGACTGCATGGCGGCGGTACGGATTCGGGGTTCAGCATCGTCCAGTAGTTGGATCAGGAGTTCCGCTGCGTCATTGTGCTGGTTCTCACCGAGGATACGGGTGGCTTGGATTCGTAAGTTCAAGGTCGCTCCATCTTTGGCGAATTTCATGATGGAGGAATGATTCCGCTGGGTCGCCTTTTCGATGTGCCCCAGTGCCCAGACGCTCCAGGTGGCTTCGATTTCATTGAGCTTTCCGGATTGCAATGCTTTGAGCAGATCTCCGCGGACAGCATTGCCCCGGCGAACCAGTTCATCCTGAGCATGCACACGCCAGACATGGACCTGCTGCCCGATATCTTCCATCAACTCGTCAAAGCTCCATGTCTTGATGTCTTTTTTCCGCTTGGGGAGATCCCATATCTTGCGGTCAATGAGAGGTGCTTCGTGTCGTAGGCGGAAGACCCGGCCCTGGTACTTGGCGTTTTCTTCGGCAGTCCACTTTTCTTTAGGAACATAGCTGGTGCCATAAACGGATCCCCAGCCGGCGATGTACAGTGCTCCGTCGGGACCGACTTCGATGTCTGTGGGGCGAAAGAGTGCCCGACCTTTTTCACCTTTGTAGCCAAGGTCGCCAGCTCGGGTTTTGCCTCCGTCGACGATCTTGCGTTTTCCTTCAGCGGGAACCTGGAGAGCTCCATCCCATTTCGGGTTGTAGAGAAAGATGCAATTATTGGTCCAGTCAGCAATGAGGTA
>CAYSOI010000581.1:0-3013 GCA_964432425.1 uncultured Opitutales bacterium
CCTTGATTTATTCACAGAAGCTGGCTGGCAGGAATCGCGTCAATTTATTTTCAGACTTGAAGAGATCTACAGGTGAAAGATTGAGGTTTATTTTAAGCCAACAACTACACCTTCTCCACCCTCATCTACGGCATCATCAACTCCACCCCCTTCCAAAAACGACGGGGCGATAGTGCCGGGAAAGAGTAAAGGGACTGATGCCCCAAGGGGGCACCGCCCGACATAGGTCGTATAGGACCTATAGGACTTATACGACCGATGGATGCTAAATGCCTGCCAGATCTTTGGCCGTTTCTATCTTGAAAACGCGACCAATCGTTTCCCAAAAAAAAGCAGCCCCCCTTTCCTGATGAAAGAGGGGCTACTGTGATGACCATGCATTATTCCACTAATGCAAAATCTATGAAGCTCAGAAGGAATACTTGAGTCCGACGTTCACACTACGGCCTGGCATAGGAGCTTGTTCCTTGCGGAAGGAAGTGCTGATGTAGGCCAATTCATCGGTGAGGTTGTTTCCTTCGATGAAGAGTTCGAGGAGATTGTCTCCCTGAGGAATGGCGTAGCTGCCACGGAGGTTAAGGAGGGTGTAATCGGGAGTCTCGGATTCTTCAGGAGCGAAGTCATCCTGCTCAAATGCATGACGAACCTGCACCGAGCCAATCAAGCTACCTTGGATGTACTCCAATTCACCTCCGATGCGGAAAGGAGGAATACGTGGAAGGTTTTCGTTGGAAGTTTCGTTCTTGGCACGGGTGTAGTCCGCCATTGCACGAAGCAGGATGGATTTTCCATCCGCGTTATAGACTTCGGTTTCACCACTGAGTTCAAACCCGTAGAATTCGGCGTCAACGCCAAGATATTCACGTTCGTCGAATCCGTGATCTCCTGGAGCAACGGGCCCCCCGTCATGGTCAACTTCATTACCTGTTGCCTGTTGGAAGATAAAGTTGTCGAAGTTGTTCATAAAGAAGGCGAGTTCACCCGTGATGGGGCCAGCTTTTTTGCGGAGGGCAATGTCGATACCGACGGACTCTTCGTTACCCAGGTCATCATCACCGATGATGAAAGATTCGGTAGCGTGGTGACCTCCACGGGAATACAATTCTTCCATGGCCGGAGCCCGTTCGGAGTATGCAATATTTCCAGAGACCGAGTAGTCATTGGCAAGATCGTACACGACTGCGGTGGAAACGCTGAAGGAGGTAAAATCACGATCACGAACAGTAGGAGCCGTACCGGAGACTTCGTAATCGGTCGTTTCCAAACGAGCACCCACTTCCCAACGAAGTTGCTCAGAAAGAGGTTTCTCTTCCACCAGGAATAAAGCAAACCTGGAGCTATCGACGTTATCCACACCATTCTCAGCAAAGATGGATTCCTCGGTAGGTGTATTCATTTCATCCAGATTGAGCTGGAGACCGAAGATTCCTTCAAAGCTGGAGATGGCCTTATGCTTCAATTCCCAGCGGGTTTCATGGCTTTCCAATTCAAAACCAACTCCGAGTTCCCCAGGTTCTTCGTATTCGCCGTGCTCGTAGCCTGAGAACACATACCCGCCAGAGAGAGATTCAAACATATCTGAATTTAAGTCCCATTCGCCGTCTACAATGAAACGGCTTTGTTCCATATCGATGAACGGAGAATGCACTTCTTCACCGCCCATGCCATCGTCTTCATGTTCAGTCAGTACCCCGTAGTTGGACTCAACATGATTGAAGACAAATCCAATGTGTCCAGAATCACTCACATATGAAAGCCCAACTGCGATATCATCCAAATCAGTGTAGGAATTCTGGACGGTGTTCGCTGTTTCATCGGGTTCATCTTCATGAGGAGAGAATGTTGGGGTTTCGTAATCTTCAGTTTCGCGGAAGATACCATCGACATGGAAAATCCAGTTCTCGAAGGGAATATCCACTTTCAAGCCAGCATAAGTTCCATCGTCCACAGAGGAATACTCTGTCGCGAACACCCCACTCATTTCGTCAAGTGACTTCCGGGCAATCCGATTGTCGACCACATTGATCGCACCTCCAATCGCATTGCCGCCGTAAAGCAAGTTGGCGGGGCCACGAAGGATTTCAATCTGATCGATCAGGAGTGGATCTACATTGAGGGCATGGTCTGGAGAGGTGCCGGACATGTCCTGAGTGCCCAGACCGTTGGACAGAACACGTACACGTTGCCCTTCCTGTCCACGAATCACCGGCCGAGAGGCTCCAGCGGTAAAATGGGTGGAGGAAATGCCAGGCTCCCAGCCCAAGGTCTCCCCAAGAGTCCCGCCCTGAATTTTGTCGAGTTGTCCGCTATGGATAATCGACCATGGCAAGGACAGTTCATTGGCCGGGCGATCAAAGGGTGAAGCCGTCACACTGAAGGCTTCCAGCTCTTCCAGGACGTCCTGGGAGTTTTGAGAAAATAAGTTTGAGACCAGAATTACGCTGCTGGCCAGGATTTGAAGTTTTCGTTGGTGGTTCATTGGTGGTTAAAGTTGTTTGGTTGTTCTCGTGTTGGTGCCATGCATGCAGACACAGTTCTGCGAATGGCAATTAGGTTTCACCCCGAAAAATACGGTTCATCAGGGCGAATACAGGGGTGGTGAATTATATCACCGGTGGTGCCCTGGCACGAGTTTCAGACCAGTGAACAAACGGAGGCGTTTCTGTTTCAGGAAAGTCAAGGAGCCCAAGCGGGAGGAAGGTCGCATCCGGAAAAATAACCGGCACATCCAAATCCACGCCACCGGCAAATAACGTTACCGCACAAACATGTTCCGGATGATGCGGGGCATCAGCATCGCTACTTGTCGGCTCAGTGTGGCAATGCCCCTCACACGTTTCTGCTTCATGATGATGAAGCCAACCATGCAAATCCGGAGAAACCGTCGCCGCAGAGAGCAACAGCACCCAAGCCGACAACAAAGTTGCCAGCCCAATACGCATACGTTTATTGAACTTCATGATCAGTTAATGCGAACACTTTGCATTAACTACCCAGGGTCAACTGTTTTTTA
>CAYSOI010000582.1:0-2992 GCA_964432425.1 uncultured Opitutales bacterium
ATGGCAAGGCACCACCTTTGGAGGTTTGCCAAAGTGGGATCATCCCGCCTTCCGAGACATCCTGGGGATCAAATTCCAGTAGTTGAAATCCTGTGACTTGAACGGTTCTGACGACTTCCACATTGGCTCCCGTACTGTCGGAAACCGAATAGGTCAGTTCGTAAGAGCCCGTTTTCCGGTTATTGACTTTACCGGTACGGGACACTTGTGCCGTGATATTTCCATCCACCGGAGAGATGGCTTTCATGTCATCGTCATTGTAGCTCTCTCCAATGGGCAAGCTCACCCAAGTGGAATGGTTGGCAAAGGTGATTTCCAGTTGGGTCGCTGTTGTTGCAGCAAAGGATGAAGTGCTGAGAATGAACAGCCAAAAGAGATGGGCTTTGGGTTTCCGGAATTTGAGCATGTTCTATCCATACCAAGAGAGTCTCTGAAATGAAACTTCGAAGTTTTGAACATAGGCATTTTTTATGCCGTGATGGGTTCAGATACCGTAGAAGTTGCCAACACTTGCTGGCATTGAGGAGGGATCGTTCATATAGGTCTTATACGTCCTATATCGGAGAGCTGACACGGTCTGGAAAGATGGTGGAGGTGAAATTTTGGCAGGCCCAATACACTTCTAATCTGTTTAAAAGTTTTAAAGTGAGGTCCTCAATGCATCACTTGACCTTTCCAGAGATCCAACCCATATTTATAGCCATATATGAAAACTACGATTGAACTCCCAGATGCGTTGCTTCATCAGGCCAAGGTTACGAGTGCTCAACGTGGAGTCACTCTGAAGCATCTTTTCATTGAAGGCCTTGAACACGTAATTGGTTCTCAAAAAGACACCCATTCTGTTCAGTTGAGTGACGAACAAAGGAAAATCTATGAGGTGGATGAGAGTGGTGTTCCTGTGTTAAAAGAGAGGAAATTGGTTCCGGAAGCGGAGTACCTGAATGCGATTGAGGATTTAAAAGAAGAACTGGGAGTTTGAGTCGTGCATCTATTGGACATCAACATACTTCTGGCTAGAGTGGACCGTTCCCACCCTCATCATAATCAGGCAAAAATGAAAATGAATGCCTTGGTGGAGTGGGCCACTTGTCCTCTTACGGAAAATGGATTTCTCCGCATTCTCGGGCATCCCAAATATCCAGGCATGGGACCCGGAACCCCAGAGGGCGCATCTGTTGCTTTGCGAGGATTGATTTCTGCGATACCTGGGCATCGGTTTCTTCCAGATGATATTTCCATCCTCAAATTCTTCAAATCGTTGGAAGGAATGGCATCCAGTCATCTCACAGATGTTTACCTTCTGGCTTTGGCGATGAATCATAAAGCCAAATTTTTAACTTTTGATAGAAAAGTAGACCCCTCTGTAATTCCTGGAGGGGGGGCTTATTTTGAAGTATTGGCGTGAGAATCCTCAGTCCTTGGACTGCTCAGCCAGTTGTTCCTTGGTGAACAACACTTTGTCGGCTTTGAATTCTCTGTGTGGGAAAATTATGGAATCCCAGCCGGCGAGATCGGAGGGTTTGACGGCAGCTTCCCGTGCTGGAGTGTAGCGACCAAAGGTCGGAGTAAATGGACCGACGAAATTCACGTTGGCGTTGCCATCAATTTTGTCTTCCAGACCCAGCCCCCAGAAGATGGCGTTTACGAGGGTGCGGCGGTAACCTTCATTGACGATGTCCGGGGAAGCTCCGTAAATGGAAGTGAAGGCACGTCCTTTGGGGCCACCTTCGTAGCTGTAGGTCCGGGTCCAGGCCGCAGGCATCGGTGCTTTTTCTTTCAGCACATCCGATCCAGGGTAAATGTCGACCAGTGGTTGAGCCATGGAAAGCACTTCGCACTCATCGCCCAAATCTGCCCGATATCCTCCGGCATAGGCCCAGGCATCTTTGACACCGCGGTTGATCGGATGGTCCTTCTTTTCCGGAACCACATCGATCTGTACACTTTGCTGGTGATTCCGACTGTAGTGGCCGCCATATTTGGACCAGCTCAAGCCCAGAATCTGCTTCCCGAATCCATAGGGGAAATCTTCGCCCTTGTAGTTGTCGGAGAACTTCATGTAAGGGCTGTTTTTGTCCCGGATTTTGAAAGCATGGGTGGTGGTGCGAAGCCCAATGACTGGTCCGCCACGTTTCAGGTAAGACAACAGATGTTCCATTTGCTCCTTATCCCAATCCTGAAACCGTAAAAACAAAAACAATAGGTCCGCATCCTTCAAGTTTTCCATCCCAGGGATGTGATTCGAACCTTTCTTGATGTTTCCATTCTCATCCTGCCCAAACAACACTGTACATTTGAACCCAAAACGCTTCGCCATGATTCGGGCAATGGCCGGACAAGTCTCCTCCGAATGATACTCATGATCCGAGGCCACAAACACCAGATGCTTTCCCTTCCCAGGCCCACAATCGCCCTCGTAAACAAGGACTTCGCCAGCAGCGAGACCCTGGAGCGTGAACAGAAACAGTGAGGTGATAAGAGTGAGGTGCTTCATATTGGTAATTATGGAATAGAATTCAGGCAGGAATTCAACCATCCTCCTTTCGTCTGTTTTGTGTATTTCGTGGTAAATTTTCTTATCTGTGACGATACTTATGGAAGCCTCAACAGGTATCCTTGCATCTACATTTGTTCAAACATTGTCGTTGTGCTCTAACATTTTCAGAATATACAAATTCCATGGCTCAAAAATATATCTATTGTTTACTGGCTCTCCTGGTTTGCGGATTCTTTGGACTTCAAGCCGTGGAAAAAACCTACCCCGAAGCAAAGCAGGAAAACCGCTCTATTGCTGCCAAAGCCAAGCTGGAATCCGGGCCGGACATGGTGACCATTTACGCCAAAGGCTTATGTTGCCCGTCTTGTGCAATTGGCATTCGGAAAAAGGTGGGGAAGCTGGATTTTGTGGATACCAAGCGGCTGAAGAAAGGCGTCGAGCTCGATGCCAAAATGCAATTGGCCACGGTGGCTCTTAAAAAAGGGCAGTCCC
>CAYSOI010000583.1:0-2985 GCA_964432425.1 uncultured Opitutales bacterium
GAATGTACAGTTCGATCCCCGGGTGTTTCCACCATTTCAGGACTTCAATCAGGAGTTTGTTAACCGATACTACAATCCGGAAAATGAGAATCGAAAGAAATATCTGATTCCCAATCCGCGAATGCGATACTACTCTGAAGATGGAAGCCCTCCAAAGATTGAAGATCTGCATGACATGGATTCTGCTGCAGCTCATCTCCTTGTAGACGGAGCATTCAATGTAAATTCCACGAGTATCAAAGCATAAGAAAACTTGCTCAAAACCTTTAAAGGAGCCAGTTTCCGGCACACGATGGGGCAATTTCAGGATGCGGAGAAAACTGCTATCCTGAGGTCGGTTTACCCGTATTGGGGAAGCAATGACATCTGGCAGGGTTTCCAGAAATTGTCAGACCAGCAAATCAACCAATTGGCAGAAGCCATTGTGGACGAAGTGAAAAAGCGAGGCCCATTTCGTTCTCTGGCAGAATTTATGAATCGCTCACTGGAGCGGCCCAAAGACCTACCGGAGCAAGGTCATCAGCCCTGGCTCTCCGGGCCAATTCAAACGGCGTTGGACAACACAGTCAACCAGCCCAAGTTCAAGGAACCCAAATATGGTCCAGTCGCCGATTTTCAGCCCACAGCCGGGAGTCACTGGAAACAGAGTAAAGGAACTGGAACAGATTCAGATTCCACCAATTTCTTTTCAGAAAACAAAGGCAACCACCCCATTTCTGCAGGGATTCCGGGCTGGGTACAACAAAGTGATCTTCTCCGCCCCATCGCCCCCATTCTCAATGCCCGCTCCGACACCTTTACGATTCGGGGATACGGCGAAATCAATTCCAATGGAAACACTCGGGCAAAAGCCATCTGTGAAATGGTTGTGCAGAGGGTACCTGAATACATCAACAACCACGTTAGCCACAAAGGTGCGAAATTCCTGATGCACTACAAGGAACAGGAAACCTGGTATGCACCGGACCCTCAACTGGAAGCTGCGCCCAAGGACCTGAACCTCGAATTAACACACGACTCCACTGCATTTCCTAACAAGAAGCTAGCACTCCAGGAAAATTTCAGATTGGGCAGAAGGTATAAGGTCGTACAATTTCGCTGGCTTTAAGGTCTGGCAAAAACTCATAGTCATGCTTGACCATTGTGTGTGCATGCCTAACTTATACTAATATGCATAAGAAACTTATCTCCTTTCGTTTGTTCTTACCCCGTATCTATCCCTCCTCCAACCTCCGCCCAAAAAATCGAGAATCCGGCTTTACCCTGATGATCTCGTTGGTCCTGCTGACCACAATCTTGCTGATTGGGGTTTCGCTCAGCACCATGGCCACGGTCGAAATCCGAAAAGCAAAGAAAAAGAAAGATATCATCACGGCAAGAGCCAACGCCAGACTGGCTGCATATAAAGCCTTGAATCTCCTTCAAATCACAGCTGGACCTGACCAACGGGTCACTGCACCATCTTCTATCTGGAGAGAAAAAAACTCAAATCAAGCAGCCGACGCGGAAGACGCGGAGCAACATTGGACTGCTGTTTTTCACAGTCAAAAACGTACCTGGGATCCCGCCAATCATGATTGGCTTACGGAAGGCCGCACTCAAGATCCGGCTAATGGCGAATACCATTTTAAAGAAGATCTCCCCCCAAACCTTCAAAAACAAGCATGGCTCGTCAGTGGTTATAATGCCAAAGATAAAAATGGAAATTATCTCACTCCCAAATCAATCCGCAATGCCAACGACAGAATCAAGATCATTGAAGGAGATGAAACCAGTAATGATGTTGAAGTCCTATCCTCAGTTATCGCTAATGATGAAAAAGGTGCAGATGATGTACACACGAGAAAATCACGCTATGCATTCTATGTAGCAGATGAAGGGATCAAAGCGAAAATCAATATTCACGAAAATCCTGAAACTCAGTTTAGTACAATCAACGCAGGTTCAGCCAAAACGATCCGTGATCGCTTGCCTTTGATGAGCCCAAGAGCTTCTGCGGTTACCTTGGAAAGAGATGATGGGACCATTCGGGACGAGGCAGAAAGGGAAGAGGTTTCAAAACGCATAATAAGCCCCAGCAGTCTATTAAAAATCACCAACCTTGATTCTGAATCCATTTCCCATGATTTCACCACAAGTTCCCAGGGAGTGTTGGCAGACGTAGCCAGAGGAGGGCTAAAAAAGGACTTAACTCGTGGCTTGGGGGATCAATTTGTAAAAACACTTGCCGGAGAGGTAATGTGGACTGCCCCCTTGCCCGAACGCTCTGGTAATGGAGTGATTCAGGACTTGAATGACTTTCAGTCCAAACGTGATAAAAACGTGAACAAACGTGCTCCAGAGCAACACAGGGGATTCCTGCGAGGCCCCATGTGGGATATCGCTCACTCCTGGTACAGCCTCTACCTTCCAAAGCCCCCGTTCATTCCTGGATTCTACGGTGGTGTTGAAGATGAATTCCACCCCTCCCGTAAAAAGAACCAAAAGCATGACCTGATTGGTCGCCATACGGACCCAACCATCTATCGCTATTCTGAAAACAATTTAAACCGAGGGCCGAAATCTGATGTTCGGCATACAAAAAATCCCAATATCGACCCCAGAAGCCCCGCTGGTGCTCATGGCCATAACTGGATTGCACGCAATACCTCTTCCACCACTAAATATTTTACCAATAAACCCTTTTGGCAGCACTCGGATAAAAGTAACAACAACTTTAAAATCGACTTTACCAAAAATGGCTATCCCAGAGGTAGTCAATTCTGGAGAAATGAAAATGTACGACACCCATTAGCCCCTGTTCTGATCGAGTACAACATGGAAGTGGGTATGTTTGCTGTCGATGCGACCTACCTATGGGATCTGACTTCCGAAGGACATGAAAATTTATTTCCTTACACATGTAGAAGAGACAACTACACGATGTATCATAATTTCCATAGAGATAATGATTATGTGCCGATTGAAGATCGAGATGAAGATTAT
>CAYSOI010000584.1:0-2983 GCA_964432425.1 uncultured Opitutales bacterium
CCCAAGGCCTTTGACTTGACTTCAGAAACAGAAACCATCCGCAATGAATATGGCATGGACGATAAGGCGACCGAACTCGTCGGCCGCCAGTTGCTGACTGCCCGCCGTCTGGTTGAACGGGGCGTGCGTTTTATCCATGTATTCGCCGGAACCAATGGCGGCGGTGGAGGAGTTTCCGATGTGCCCTGGGACGGCCACAATGACATCAAGGCCAACCACACTGTGGCGGCAAGATCCGTCGACAAACCGATCGGTGCACTCCTTGGCGACCTCAAGCAACGGGGCATGCTGGACGAAACCCTCGTTGTCTGCGGCGGTGAATTTGGCCGCACCTCCGACTCTCAGGGCAATGGCACTGGCCGTGACCACAACCCCAATGCCTTCACCATGTGGTTCGCCGGAGGCGGAATCAAAGGTGGCGTGCAATATGGCCGTTCCGATGACTTTGGCTACAAAGCGATCGAGAACCGTACCTCCGTCAACGATCTCCACGCCACTGTCCTCCACCTGATGGGTCTGGATCACGAAAAGCTGACCTATCGCCACAATGGCCGGGACTTCCGTCTCACTGATGTGGCCGGCCATGTGATCAAGGATCTCCTGGTGTAACCAACCGTAGCGGAATTTACCCAAAGATTCCGACCTTTGCAGATCCGCAGGTTTTGCATGTAGGATTACATGCATTTCAATGCTTCTTCATGGCGTATGTAACGAGATTGCCATGCGAAATATATTGACGGTGATGCTGATTTCATTTTGCCCAAAACCGTCTATGAAATCGATCTGCTTTCACCCGTTTCTTCTTTTCTTCATCCTGCTTGCATCCTGGGCTTCTTCTCTGGATGCAGCAACTGCGACTCCTGCACATGATGCTGTGCGGTTGAAGGCTGCTGGTTTGGTTCGAAATGGGAAGTGGAAGGAGCTGGAGACTTGGACTGCTCAGCTTCGTGACAGCCAGGCCCGAATGGAGGAAGGTCAGCTTCAGCTCTACTTTGTCTATCGTGGTATCGATACGATGAGTATTCCCAAGGATTGGCAGGAAGAAGTGGACTGGATGGATTGGTACAAGCGTTTGGACGAATGGGAGAAAGCGGTTCCGGACTCAATCATGTTACCCGTTATTCGCATCATGTTCTGGTCGGAATATGGATGGAAGGCGAGAGGTCCTGGTTTTGCTCACACGGTAACTCCAGAAGGATGGAAGCTCTTCAAGGAGCGAAATGCAAAAGCTTACGAGCTTTACGAGAAAATAGAACATAGCGTCGAGAAGCCTTACCCTTGTCCTTATTTTTACTCCGTCATGGCCAAACTTTCCATGGGGATGGAATGGCCACCCCAGAAAAGGTATCAGGAAGTCTTCTTACCGTTGGTCCAGAATTACCATTTGCACATCAGTTTCTACAGTACTTTTGGCTTCAGTCAGAAAGCCAGATGGAGTGGCATTGATGGGGGAGATTATCATTTTTACAACCGTCTGCCTGCACTGACTAAACCTGAAGAGAACGGGTTGGAAGCATTGGGCTTATTCATGCTCTCCTCACAGTTAAATGTTATCTACAACTACCGTATGGATGTCGCGGATTGGGATCTCATCAAGAAAGCCTTTCTTACTGTGGCTCGAAAGCATCCTAAGAACAATATCTGGTTTTCCAGAATGGTGAAGTTTGCCCACCGGTATGACGAAGTGGACAAAGTCTTTGAAATGCTGGCTGAAGCAGCTCCTGTGGCCGCGAAACAATTTATTTCCAAAGATCCTTTCGGATATGCAATCTCCCAAGCTAAAGAAACCGATGAACTCGGATTGGAGCTGGTCAAGTATTTCAAACCTGAAGGGTACTATGGAGGTTCAGCGATCAATTCTATTGAATGGCATCCTACATTGAACCAGTTTGTGACCGCTGGAGCCTACCAAGGGGTCATGATCTGTTCTCCAGAGTCAGACGATGGAATCTGGACCAAAGGATTCCAAAATTGGTATATCAACCAAGTTGCTTATTCCCCCGATGGCAAATACCTGGCCTTATCCTCAACCATGGGTAGATCTGGAAGAGGTAAGGAGGATTACATTATGGTTTTTGATTTGGATGAAAAAGGGATTCCGCAAAAACAGATCGCTACTATTCCGCATGTCGCTCGCCAGGGACGGGGATTGGTCTTTTCAGCAGATTCTACACGAATCTTCACTGGCTTTATGTACCATGACCAGGCCAGCAAAAAACGGTTCAAATGGAACTACGGTGTCGACTATGTGGATTGGCAGGAGAAGGATGCCAAACCTCAGAAGTTTTTGCAGTGGACGGGAGGTGTCCACAAGCCTCATCTCACTCCAGATCAAACTGGGATTCAAATACCCCAACAGGATGCTCTTGAGTATAAATTAGATAACCTGAAGGCGAAACCAATCAACCGAACTCCTGGATTACGCAAACAAGCCTATGCAATCGATTTTAGCTATTTTCCTGGAGGTCAATACGGGGCAGTACTCGCACCAACTCCCAAGACGAAATTTCAGAAACTGTCCCTGCATGTAGTTGACCTGAAGTCCAATAAAATGATCCAAACCTCAGACTTGGATATCGGCGTTGCCCCGGAATTCAACCGGCTGGAAACCTGATACGACAAAGACCTGAAGAAATGGCTCTTTGCAGTTGTCGGCAAAAATTGCTCAGCCATTCGGGTCTTTGGAACCAGTGATCCTGCTAAGGAGAAAGCGGAATTGCTTGGAGTTCACTATACCAATGGTCAGATCCTTCTATCCTTGGATTATCGCCCTGCGAAGGATGGCAATCCTGGTTACTTGCTTGCCGGATCTGTAAACGGAATGATCGGAATTTGGAAAACGAACGAAGGCGAACCACCAACTGGTGAGTAACTACATCACCTGACCAAACGTAGCGGAATTCACCAAAGATTCCGACTCCTGAAACTGTCAGAAGATTTAGCATCTTCTGCTACGGGATGCTGGTGAATTTGCGAAATTCAC
>CAYSOI010000585.1:0-2982 GCA_964432425.1 uncultured Opitutales bacterium
AATAACGATTCGATCTGTTGGAGGCCTGGAGAGTTGGAATACTGGATTACTTGCCCTCACCGGGCACTCCAAATCCCATCACTCCAAAACTCCATCGCTCCAATACTCCAACATCTTGGTTCCGGCTATGGTGGGGTAGCCTGCCTTTCTGGTCGGGTCAGCTTCTCAGTAAGTTCAACGCAGTTTGGGAACTTGCGTTTGCTTGGGTCAACATCGAGGATGAGGCTTGTGTGAGAATGTTCACCCGGGCAAGGTTGCTGGATTCTTCCGCGATATTCACGTCCATGATGCGGCTGGCGGCGAGCGATAGGTTCTCTTTGGAAATCGAGAGTTTGTCGTAGGCATGCAATAAAGCTGAAATGGAGGCACCGTTTCGGGAGCGGATGTCGGCCAGGAGGTCCATTTCATGAATGAGTTCCTCGGTATCCACGGAAACATCGGTCAGGTGGTTGGCCAGTGAGCTGTGATGGATTGCGGAGTCATTGATGGCATCAATGGTCACGTTTGGATCCGTTATGTCGTCAAGGGTGGAGGTTAGGTAGATGCCTTCGATGATGAAGGATGGAGCGCCGTTGGCATCGGTTTGATCTGAAGTGAAGATTTCATAGACACCAGAGTTGGCTGTATCCTGCTGCTCGGCATTGCTGACTTTGTTGAACATCGCGACGCCGTTGAATTCTTCATTCTGGAGGTCGAAGAGGTGTTGGCGCAGGGCCTGGAATTCTTCGTTGTAGTTTTCAATGTCGCCTGCGTTTTTGGTGGGGTCGTTCGACAAGGCCCGGAGTTCGTGAATGCGGGAGACCACATTCATCGCATTTTCGATGACACCATCGCGGGCCTGCAGGAAGGAAATGCCGTTTTGGATGTTATTTTTGACGACTTCGCTGCGTATGGCTGCGGAAGCCAGTTTGAGGTGGACAGACATTCCCCCTGCATCGTCCTGGGGGCGGTGGATTCGTTGCCCGCTTGAAAGTTTGTTCAAGCTATTGTGAAGGGCGTCGTTGTTCTTCTGCAGATTGCGTACCGCATGCATGGACGCAAAATTAGTGCTGATGACCAATGGCATAGTATCTTCCTTGATTGAGCTGTTATGCGGCCTCCTTGCCGCTTTTCTATCTTCGGGGCTGAGGATGGTAAGGGGGGTGAAAATTTCAACCAAATATTCCTTTGGCATGGAGTTTTGGCAGGACATTGGCAGTTTGCGGGTTGATTCCTCTCAACGAAGGTACAGAGACTTTAGCCTACCTTTCTCTGTTGTGATTCTCCTGGTTCTCAATGCTTCTTCGTGTCTTCCTGGGTAAGCCCTAAATCTATTCAGCCTGCTTGACAGGAGGCATGGCAAGGGTGGATGTTTGACGGATGAAAACTCTGCTTCCCTCTCATCTTCTCGTACTTCCTATCCTTATCTTCTCCCAGGGGCTTCTACTGGGGGCCAATGAGAAAATCAAAAGCCTCGAAAAGGCGGGAAACGTGGCTGAATTGACTCAAATGCTGCGAGTCCGGGATGGAAAAATCCGGAGTTCGGCTGCGGTTTCTCTGTCCAATGCGATTCGGTACGTCAAAGACTCCTCAGTCCTGACGCCACTTGTCCGGACTCAATTGGATGCGGCCTTACGGGACCCTTACCGCACAGTTAGGGAACATGCCGGGCGGGCCTTCCAGCACAGTATTCGCAACACGGAGGATGTGGCGACTTTGCGATGGGTGGTCGTTCCTTTGACGGATGCCTTGAATGGCAGGGAAGTGGATGAACCCCGCCGCCGCTGGGCCAGTGTTATGCTGACGGACATTGTGCCTCGGGTCCAACACGTCGGAGTCCTCGAACGAACCATCCCCAATCTTTTGGATGCGACCCTCAATGATCCACAGGAATATGTCCGCGAATACACCGGGCGAAGTCTCAAGAGTGCTGTCCTGCGGATCAGGAATCCCAAGCTTTTGCACAGCACGACTCTGGCTCTGGTCAACGCCCTGGACGATGAAAGTGAAAAGAATCGCCATTTCAGTGCGGTGCTTCTCTCCAGCCTGGTGATGAAACTGGAGGAGATGAACACTCTGCGCCGCATCGCCGAACCTCTCCGCAATGCGGCTGAATCGAGTCCTGATGAGACGGTTCGGGAATATGCCGGACGGGCTTCCAAACATGTGGACCGAAAGTTGAATGTGACGGCAAAGAAATGAATGCGGTGCATCTGGGTTCCTGAGCCATGTGGTCTTTACTTCATTGGTAAAACGCCTTCAGAAAGAATGCCCGGATGAGTACCCCTCCCAAGTACCTTGATAAGTATGCGGATTCCCGGCGTCGCATGTTGGAAGATCACTTGAAGGGGCGGGGGATTTCCTCGGAGAATGTCCTGGCCGCGATGGAAAAAGTGCCAAGAGAACGTTTTGTGCCAGAAAGTCGACAGCCTTGGGCCTATGCAGACAATGCTCTGCCCATTGATTGTGACCAGACCATCAGTCAGCCCTACATTGTGGGCCTAATGACAGAGGCATTGGAGTTGACGGGGAAGGAGAAGGTCCTGGAGATTGGGACGGGCAGTGGTTACCAGACGGCAGTATTAGCGGAGATTGCCAAGCAGGTGTTCACCGTGGAGCGACATGAACCCTTGTTGAACCATGCTCACAAGGTCCTCGACGATCTGGGCTACACCAATATCGAGTACCACCTCTTCGATGGGGCCGTAGGTTGGGAAGAAAAGGGGCCTTTTGACCGGATCATTGTCACGGCGGCTCTCCCCAGATGTTACGAAGAATATATAGCTCAACTGAAGGTCGGAGGACTCCTGGTGGCTCCACTCGGAGGCAAAGAGATCCAAACTCTCCAGTACATTCGAAAATTGTCCAAAAAACAAACGCAGGCCACGCCCATGGTGGGCTGCCGGTTTGTGCCGTATGTGAATGCAAAGGCATAAGGCCTGGTCAAAAAATCGATTGAGCCTTTTGGTCATATGTTGGAGTTCACGATTGATCGTGCATCCC
>CAYSOI010000586.1:0-2975 GCA_964432425.1 uncultured Opitutales bacterium
CATCATTGAGTTTTGCGAAATTGATGAGGACATCCGGCTTGGCATCGGCATGGAGGATAAGAACTCCATTATCCGGCTGTCCGTTCCCGTAGATGGTTGCCCCGTGTAGACCGGTTTTGAAGTCGATCCCGATGATATTTTTGAGAGCTTCGAGCTTCTGGTCACTGAGTTTCGGGTTCTGGTCCAGTACGTGTTGGGCAATTTCGGTATCCAGCAGTGAATCAAAGTCGATGTGAATCAACCATTTGGCCGCAGCATCAATATTGTTGGATTCCACAGGAGCAGCCTGGGAAGAGGTTCCGGACAGGAGCAGAGCCAGTGCCGCCGTAGCGAGTTTGGAGATGTTTTTATATTTCATATGTAGGTGTGGATAGGTTATTGAAAATGTGAAGGAATGCGAACAATCCATTTGAGTTTTCAATGGTCTTATACGCAGAGGGCACGGAAAAGGTTTCGGTTTATTTTAGAAAGAATACCTTGGGGCCCCGACTCTTGGGTGCAACGCAGCCAAAGCCGTCCCCAAAACTTCCTATCCCTGAACTCTGCGGGTTTTTCCGCAATCGGGGTAAACTGTAACCACAATCAATCCAAAGGAGCTGATTCGTAGTCCGAAGAAATCACCCAACCCGTGCGGATTTTTTTCCCGCTCATGTATTTTTCATAAAAGTTGTTCCAGTTATCCCCTGAAAAGGGGTACGCTTCAAAGACTTTCCCGTTGCCATTCATTCTTGGGTCTCCATGGGCTTTGAGGCCTGCTTCCATTTTCTTCCTGAGTTTCTCCTTGGTTGTCTTTCTGGATTCAACGGTAGCGAGGTTTGTAATACAATCCGGGTCGCAACTGAGATTGTACAATTCTTCTTTAGGGCGTTTTCCAAAGTTCATACTCCAGAATTTTGGGTTACCATTTCTGCGTTGTTCCAGAATGAGTGTTTTTGTCGGGCTGGCGTCGCAGTTTAAGTATCCAGTTTCAGGATTCCCAATCGGCCAACGGGTGAGCTCGTAATTCCGGAGATAAAGAAAGTCGTTGGAGACAATGCCACGGATCGGATAACCTTGGTTATTGGGGCGTCCAACATCGTGCCGTTCTTTTCCGATCAGAACATGGTCTCTGTCAGCGATGATCTGGCCTGAACCTTTGGCTTGAAAAATGTCCGCCAAACTCCTGCCAGTGGTGGGCTGCATGCTGGTGCCGATATTTATGCCTGCTACCTCAAGGAATGTCGGTGCAAAATCGGCAAAGCTGACGTAGTCCTCAACGATTCGATTTTTACCATGGATTCCCTTCGGCCACATAATGGCTAAAGGTACATGATTGGAGTAATCATAAGCCTGCCCCTTGCAACGCGGGAAAGGCATGCCGTGATCTGAGGTCGCGACGAGCAAAGTATTCTCCAATTGGCCAGACTCTTCCAGGATCTTTAAAATTCTACCGAGGTGATAATCGTAATGTTCTACTTCAATCGCATAGTCCAGCATGTCATTTCGAACGACATCATTGTCTGGCCAGAAGTTGGGTACATGTTCAATGTCCTCCGGTTTTTTACCCATCCGTTTTCCCACTCCTTTTTCATAACCACGGTGGGGCTCACTGGTCCCAAACCAAAAGCACCAAGGTTTGCCTGGTTCTGATTCCTTCAGGAAGTCTGCGAAATTCCCCGCGTAATCATTGCTGCTCATTGCCTTGGCAGGGGGCTTCGCCTTGCGTTTGCTGAATGGCTTTCCAGTGATGCTTCGTTTGTTGCTATTGGCATCGTTGGCAATCCCAGGCCCCCAGCCTTTACCTGTGTAGCCTGCGAAGTAACCTTCCTCGGCCAGTCTTTCCACGTATCCACCGAACTTGGATGGGAATATATTCATATGGTTTGCTGCACTCTCCAGTTGCCAGGAATATCGACCCGTTAAAATAATGGCTCTGGATGGTGCACATTTTGCATTGGGAGTATAGGCACGAGTGAAGAGAATTCCTTCCCTTGCAACTCTGTCAAACGCAGGCGTTTTTACCCATGTGCTTCCGTAGGCTCCAGCATGCCCGAAAGACCAGTCATCTGCAATGGCAAAAAGGATATTGGGTCGGGTCTCTTTTTGAGGCTTTTGTAACCCCAGTATTGCCGCCGCATAACGTTGACCAAGTTTTCTTGAGCCTTCGGCACTGAAATGTAGGAAGTCGCCTTTGTGCTTTAGGCCATTTGCTGGAACAAACGCAGTATTTCTTATTTTTTCGGGGAGTTCCTTATGCGCTTTGTCTACCAAAAGTTTGTGTTTGCTCCAGGGTTTGAATTTCCCCATTTGTGCAGCGACAAAAGGCAGGTCTGGAGAATGTAATTCAGCTCGAAATCTCTCAACTAAATCATGGAGTCGTTTCTCATATATATCTGCCCTGGTCTCATTGGAATCCGATTCGCCCTGGTGCCACAATATTCCCTTCAATACACCATGTTTCATGGCTGCTTTCGTTCGTTCTATTGCGTCATCCCACGGGTGGCTTCTCGTTTGCCCATGATAACCTCCTGGCACCCAAGTTTCTATCGCAGATCCTCCCGCAGCGCAGGGAATTAATCCGATGGTAACGTCGGGGTTTTGCTCGATCATGATCATCCCAAAGCTTCTACCTGGTCCGACGCCGGCAATGGGCTTGTCAAAATGCATGGGTGAGATTGCCGGGACCCAGTTCTTTTGCTTATTCAGCATCCACAGCTGAGGATGCGTTACTAGGTCCTTGGCCTCGACTTTGCCTCGGCCCGCCATATTCGACTGGCCAGCCAGAAGATAAAGATGAAAGTTTTCTTTTGAAACATTAGGCAGTTGCCCGTGGACTAAAGTGGCGAAGCCAATTAGAATGGGAATCAGAATCTTTTGCATAGCTCTTTAAAGAACGGTGACAAAAGTCCATATCTGAGCTAGGTCAAACCTCCATTATTTATGGAAGCGTCCCAGAAATTGTTAAACTTCAAGGTGGTTTCTTGCCTGCCGATCAC
>CAYSOI010000587.1:0-2972 GCA_964432425.1 uncultured Opitutales bacterium
ACTGCTCATGGGTGATGAATGCCCTGCCTTCGAGGGTGATGACGGGCTTGGCGTCCGGGTCGATGATTTCAATGGTCCGGGTGACGGTGGTCGTATTCCCGGCAGCGTCCACGGCATTGTAGGTGATGGTTTGTATGCCAAGTGCCCCAGTGTTGACCGGCGTTGAAACCAGCCACAAATCCTTCTGGTTCGCTTGGTTGGGGTTGATGACGGTCAAACTTGTCGGCCCAGCTCCGGCCGGGGTACGGACCCGGGCTTCATAACTGGATCCGCCAGTATGCTCGATATGTCCCCCGGCAAACCGATAAAAGCCAGGCAGGAGATTGATTGTGGTGGCTCCGGCGGCATACCCTCCGTTAACCCATTCATTCCCAAGGGCGCCCTCTTCTTCAAAAATCCCATCCTGGTCAAAATCCACGAAAAAGGTTCCCCGGTCATCTTCCCGTTGCACCCGGAATTCGTACTCCCCTTCCACCTTCGCCCGGAAGTAGCCCGTCCAGACATTCCGGAAATGGTCGCCATTTCCGATCCCCACTCCAGAGCCCGTAAAGTCTCCGTCACCGCCAAAGTTCAATGCACCTGTCCGGTATTTCCAACCATGTCCATCCACCTCAAGGAGCCCACCGTTATTCAGGAAATTGATCGTCGAATCCGCCCCACTGTTGTCCCAGCCCTTGTGGATGTATTGGTTGTGCAAAAACTCAGAACTACGGGCGATGAGCGCACCGTCAATATTGTCCGTAGCAGTGGCACCAGGATCCCGGAAGGGTTGCCCCTGCGGATGCTTGACTGTGTCGCCGCCAAACAAGGTGATGACAGGAGGCGTAGTATCGGAAACCGTGACCGTCCGGAAAAGGGGCTTGGCAATCCCGCCAGCGGCATCGGTGAAATCGTATTGGAGTTCATAGACGCCCGGGGTATGGCCGTCCACGGTACCAGTGGTGACCAGATCCTTCGCATCCAACGCATTCCCATCCTTGTCGGCCACAGTCACACCTGGATCCGTGTAGTCCACCCCCAGTTCGTGGTGCATCTCCGTTTCGCCCACCAAAGTCAGGATGGGGGCATTCGGGTCGAACACTTCTATCGCCCGGCGCACCTCCGCGGTCTTCCCCCCGGAATCGGTGGCGACATAGATGGCAGTCCAATCCCCGAGGATGCTCGTGTCCAATGCGTCCACCGGGGTCGGCTTGGCTTGGAAGGGCAAACCCCATTTGTAAGCCAAACGGGTCTCGATGTCCTGGATCTCCTCGTCTGCCAAGGCAGTATTGTAAATCAGCAACTCGGCTAGGTCGCCATTCCAGTTCCGGCCAATGTTCCGGTCCTGAGAAAAACTCTCCGCTTGGACATTGCCGGTCGTACGCAAGGAAATGACGGACATTTCGGAAGGGATATTGACCTGCAAACCATTCACAGTCGTGCCGTCCACAGCCAGCCTGCCATTCCTCACGTTGGCATGGGCATTGCCATTCCAGAATGTGGTAGATGGACTCGGGGTATGGAAATGGTAGGCACTGCTGTCCCCCAGGAGATAGCAAAAGGCATTGTTATTCCTTTTCACGACCCAGAAAACTGTTCGTATATCCGAAATCCTGGCAAACCGGTGGGACTCCCCGTTGGCTCCGCTGTACCGCATGACCGGAAGTCCGTTCAAACCATCCTCCACGTATACCGGGGATCCGTGCACAGTGGCATCATTCCCGTTGCCAGACTGGTCAGCCCAGCCCCCAGGGGAAAAGCCCTCGTCCCCCTTCAGCCAAAGCTTCAAACCCGGATACGTATCCGCCGCAATCGGGTCGGGGGGAACCCAAGCCTCATAGGTAATCGTGATGCTGTCCCCAGTCAGGTCGCCATCCTCGGCATCGGTCGCCGTAACGCCAGGGTCGGTAAAATCACTCTGGTACTCGACCTTGATACTGTCCTCCCCTACCAACGCAATGGTGGGCGGCAGATTGATGGAAGGCAGGGCGTCTTTGTAGGGATGCCCATCCGGCAAGTTCGCTTGCAACCCCCATTTGTGGGCCAAATATCCCTCGAGCGCCTGCCTGGCATCCAGATCGATAAGGTTCAGTACAATCATTTCCCCAATCTTGCCGTCAAACTGATTTTTCAGGGCTCCAGAACCTGTAAACTTACCACCAATTGATGAATTAGCGGTAGTATCAGTAGGCAGTGTCGTATCATTGGCTCCTGCTGTTCGGGTAAGTTCTGTACCATCCAGATAAAACTTAGCGGCTTGAAAATCAGAACCAGCAGCCCGTTCCCAACATTGAATACCTGCCGCATCTTTAGTCACTGCAGAATACCGCTCATTTCCTCCATCATATCTCCAGGCCCAACCCTCGCTTCCTGCTCCGCAAGCCAAAGTCAAATTGCTGTTACCGATATGAAAGAGACGGCTGTCAGTCGTGACATCAGCATCTACCAATGAAACCATAAACACCAGAATGTCAGGGTTCGCCACTAAACCCAATCTGGAGCTAGCCGCTAAATAGTCATCCACTCCATCAAAACTGATCCCTGGTTTTCCATTGATTGCATCGGCGATGAGTTCCGGTTGATTCCCTGCTGTCCCCTGGGAGTAATCCTGACTGTTTCCACTCTTGTCTGCCCAGGCACTTACTTTCCCTCCGCTTTCAGCAATTGTATCCGCATCCTCCGCATCCAGCCAAAGCACTGGAGCCTCTCCCACCAGTTGCTGAATTTCCTCTAGCGTAGCGGAAATTCCGGGAACCGCGAAAACCCTAAATGTCAAAAGCGAAACAAAAACAAAACGGCAGGAATCAGGGAACTTTCGCATCATGGTCAGGCAGAAATGGGATTTGCTAAGAGAACGTAATCAGAAACAATGCTGATCTTGCCCAAAAATGCAAGTTATATAAGTTAACGCACACTCGCCCATGAACAAAGATTATTACGTGAGGGGTTGAAGAGCGTCTCCACGCCAACTCAAGGTTTGGCTAATTTCTGCA
>CAYSOI010000588.1:0-2968 GCA_964432425.1 uncultured Opitutales bacterium
GCGGAAGGGATTAAGTTTACCAGCGGATATTGCTCGGCTTCTACTTGTACCCCGACCCGGTATTCTTTCCTGACTGGGGACTATGCGTTTCGTCGTCCGGGGACAGGAATTGCTCCTCCGGCAGCGCCAGCTTTGATTCAGCCCGAACGTCATACCATTGCCAAGCAGATGAAGAAGGCGGGATACAAGACGGCTGTGATTGGTAAGTGGCACCTGGGCTTGGGTGAACCTGGAGTGGGTCCGAAATGGAATGAAGAGCTTCGTCCAGGGCCGATGGAAATTGGATTTGACTACCACTTTCTTTTGCCGACCACCAATGACCGGGTTCCCCAGGTATATGTGGAACAATCCAGGGTTCTGAACCTTGATCCCAAAGATCCGATTCAATTGCACAAGAAACTCCCCTCTCCCGATCACCCTAATGGTAAAGACCATCGAGACACTCTGAAGATGGATTGGACGCATGGACACAACTCCACCATCCATAATGGCATCAGTCGCATCGGGTTCTACACTGGCGGTCACAAAGCCCGTTTTCGCGATGAAGACCTGGCCGATGCCTGGGTGGAAAAGTCCCTGGACTGGATCAAGAAAAACAAGGATAACCCCTTCTTCCTCTTCTTCGCCTCCCACGACAATCACGTACCCCGGATGCCCCATGAACGTTTTCATGGAAAATCCAAGCTCGGATTTCGAGGAGATGCCATTGTGCAACTGGACTGGTGTGTCGGTGAATTGATGAAAGGCGTGGACAAGATGGGACTTGGAGAAAACACCATGATCATCTTCTGCTCCGACAATGGCCCGGTCATGGATGATGGCTATGCGGACGGAGCCCTGGAGAAACTTGGTAACCATCGTGCCGCCGGCCCCTACTCTGGAGGTAAATACAGCATTTACGAAGGCGGAACCCGCACTCCCTTCATCACACGCTGGACCGGCAAGATTGCCCCCGGTCAAGTTTCCGACAAAATGGTCTGCACCATCGACTTCGCGACCAGCTTTTCCAACTACGTCGGAGCCGAAATCCCCAAGAATGGGCTTCTGGACAGTGAAGACGTCATGGATGCCTTGCTCGGCAAATCCTGTGCCAAAGGCCGCGAAACTCTGGTTCAGCAAAACAACTCCGGCCTCGGCAAGAATGGCTCCATGAACCTGAGTTATCGCAAAGGCGACTGGAAACTTCTCCGCCATGACAGCGGCCGCACCAACAACCTGATCGTGGAACGCAAATTGCAGCGAACAGAAGTTCCCAAAATGCAATTGATCTACCTCCCAGATGACCCCGCCGAAAAGAGCAACCTGGCCGACAAACATCCGGAAAAGCTGAAAGAGCTGAATGCCGAACTGGAAGCCCTGATCAAAGCTGGCAGAACCCGGGGTTGATTATTTTTAAACGCGAAATATACGAAAAACGCTAAAGACAATTCCTGTTTCCTTTGCGTCTCTGCGTGAGTAAAGAATGATCACTCTGGGCCTTTAGCCCAGGGGGGTGTTCCGAACCAGTCGTGCATCTCCTTTTCGAAGGGTTTGACGATGTGGTCGGGTTCGGGAAAGACGCCTTGGTCCTGGGTTTCGACCATCCAGACGTCGAGGGCGGTTCTCATTTGGAGAAGGGCTTTCTGGTGTTCGGGTTTGTTGGAGTTGGCGAGGTTATTGATTTCGTGAGGATCGGCCAAGGTATCGAAGAGTTGCTCGGGAGCAACTGTTGGTGACATGAGTGCTGCTGGAGGGCCGGTGAGTTTGCCTTCTTTCATCATCTTTCGCATGAGTGGTTTGATAGGGAAACACTTTTCCTTGTAGCGGTTCAGGGAGGTGAAATGACGGTCAGGGAAATAGTTTCGGATGTAGTGATAACGGGCTCCGCGGACACTGCGGATGCGGTTGACGGTTTCATCAATGCGATCACGGGCGGAAAAGGCGTACTTGCGGGAAGGTCCACGACGATCTCCGAGGAAGATGCGACCATGCATGCCCAGGGGGCGAGAAATGCCAGCAAAGCCTAGTGTGGTGGGAGTGACATCAATGAGGCTGATCACTTCCTCGGATACCGTTCCCGGACGGTAGTTGGCCGGAGCAGGAAAGTTCTTGGGCCAATGAATGATCATGGGCACGTGGATGCCGGTGTCGTAGACCCAATGGATGCCACGGGGTTCAATGCGACCATTGTCTCCGAAAAAGAGAATGATGGTATCGTCCGCCAAACCGTCGGCTTCCAGTCTCTGGAGAATCTTGCCGACGGTTTTGTCCATTCCTGAAATGGAGTTCAAGTACCTTGCCCATTCCAGACGAACGAGAGGGTGATCTGGATAGTAAGGTGGAGGAGTCACGTTTTCGGGAGTGGCGATTTTCTCGTGATGTTTCTCCCCTTTCCATTCGACTCGGGGTTGCCTCCAGGTTTGGCGATCATAAATGTCGTATTCCGCTTCGAGAGTATTGATTTGAGCAAAGAAGGGTTTCTTTCCACAAAGGTCTTCCCATTTGTTGGTATCATAGAGTTTGCCTTCGTTGACAAAGTTGAGGTCGAGTTTTCCAGAGCCCACTTCTTCCCCGTCCATGGTCTTAATATTGGCGGTATGGTAGCCGACATCTTTGAGGCGATGAGTCAGTGGGCGAACGCCTTCCGGCAGACGATAACCGTCCTCCCGGTGAGACCGCATGTTGTGGGTATCTGAACTGGTCTGATACATCCCGGTGAAGAAAGCACTGCGGCTCGGAGCACAAACTGGTGAAGTTGAAAACACCTTATTGTACCGCATGCCTTTGGCCGCAAGTCCGTCCAGGTTCGGGGTCTTGACATTCTTGGCTCCGTAACAGCCAAGGTCCAGCTTCAGGTTCTCCCCTACAATCCAGAGGATGTTGGGTTTGGCTTGCTTGGCTTGGCACAGGTTTGTCAGGACCAACAGGAGTCCCAGAATAAGCGAGGCGAAGATGTGTTTTGGAAAAGTATTCATAAGGTGACTTTCTC
>CAYSOI010000589.1:0-2965 GCA_964432425.1 uncultured Opitutales bacterium
GCTTGCAATAATCCTGGGCATGGTTGGCCAACTGTAACCTGGTCTTTGAACCTAATCGAGAAAGGTCCCCGTCGAAATGTTTTACATTCAAATATTCTTCAAATGAATACGGGAATACCTCCCGGTCCAAGGCTCGCCCTCTCAATCCTGTTGCAATTTCAGTGCTTAGCAATTTGGCGGACGAACCTGTCACATAGACGGAAGCCTTTTCGGTATCAATAACCCTGCGAATGAAATTCTCCCAATCCGGAATATTTTGGATTTCATCAAAGAAGAACCAACAATGTGTGGCTTTCTTATCAGGTTGTTGAGCATAGAACACATCCAGAATGCTCTGGCAGTCTGAAAGTTGGAACCCATAAAGCCGGTCATCCTCAAAATTCAGGTAGAGAATGTTTTCTTTGGGAACTCCCTGTTCGATTAAGTTTCGAATCGCTTGAAAACACAGGTATGTTTTGCCCGTTCTTCGCATACCAATCAATGCTAGGGCTTTCCCTGTCACTGGCTCGATATTTACATTTCGGCCAATCAATTCTGGCAACTCTCTCTCCAGAAAGTCACCATACAATTGCTCCAGAATGGCTTTCATGTTGCAATAGTTTCCTTTGTTTTAGGAAACTTCAGTCGAATTCTTTCCCGAAATAAAGGAAGCTATTGCGATGTCGCGTTAAAATGATCAATCTTCCTGATAATCCTTTTCCTGCAAACTCTTCAGCACGGAGGTCTGCCATGTGCGGAGTTCCTGGCTCAGACGAGAGGTCACTTGAGGAAGTTGGTCGGCGAGGTTTTCTTCTTCTGCGGAGTCTTTGCTGAGGTCGAAGAGTTCCACCGAGGTTTTGGAAGAGCCGCCGAGGACGAGTTTGTATTGATTATCGAGATAGACACGGGGGCCTTCGTAGTCGGCTTCTTCGATCGGTGGTTGGTGGAAGTTTTTGAAGTTACGGGTTCGGATGTTGCCCATGAATTTTACCAGTGGAGTGGTGCCGACTTGTAACGGTGCAGAGAGGTAAGGTTGGCTGCCACTGAGCCGTTTGGAATTGTATCTCCAGAAACCAATGGGTTTGGGGCGTTGGTTCATTTTGCCATGGATCAAAGGGGCCAGGCTGATGCCGTCAAGGGGGCGTTCCGGCAAGCAAACTCCGGCTAATTCGCATAGCGTTGGGAGCATGTCGCTGGTCACTCCATTAACGTCACTGATCCGGTGGCTGCTAATCTTGGCAGGCCATTCGATCACCCCCGGCACACGGATGCCACCTTCATACATCGTTGCCTTTTGTCCACGTAGGGGATTTTCCACCCGCCCACTGCTGGGGGGGCTTCCGTTGTCACCGCAGTACCAAAGCAATGTATTGTTCCTGAGCCCTTGTTGGCAAAGGAAGTCCCGAAGTTGCCCGATGGAGCGATCCATTGCGGTGATCTCGGCATAACGCTCCTGAAGTACATCCCGCAGGGATCGGGAGGTGCGGCGTCCAGTCTCATTGGATGTCAGGCTTACTTTTCTACCTGCGTATTCTTTGGGCAAATTTGCATAGAGATCCAAGTCTTTCTGCAAGCCGCTGTAGGGTTCATGGGGGGAACCAAACCAGACCACAGCCAGGAAGGGCTTGTCCTGCTTTTGGGCACTTTCAATAAATTTAAGGGTTTCGTCGATGGTGACCTCGGAGCCTTCGCCTTTGAGCACTTCCGGCGGACCTCCATTGCGGGACATTTCCGGGCTCATTTCATAAAAGTTGTCGTGGGAAACGTATTCATGAAATCCCATTTTTGCGGGATTGGTAGGGGAGTCTTTTTTGACTGGCCCGAGGTGCCATTTGCCAAAGTGCCCACAGTGATAACCCGCTTTGCTTAAAAGGTGAGCCATGGTGATTTCCTTGGGGCGTATGGAGTATCCCGGATGAAAGGTGCCGTAGCGGTTGGGGTGTCGACCGGTGAGAAAGCTGCCTCTTGTTGGTGAACAAGTTGGGTGGCCAGCGTAGAATCGATCCAGGCGAAGCCCAGTGCGTGACATTTCGTCTAGCACCGGAGTTTTCAAGTGTGCATGACCATTGTAGCCGGTTTCGCTCCAGCCATGGTCATCGCCCATCAGTAAAATGAAGTTGGGACGTTCTTCCGCAAACGAGCCAACGCAGGTCAAGAAGAGTGTTAGTAAAGTCCAAGTAAGGGGTTTCATAGTTCGTCTTTCCAATGGTCAAGTGTGGCTTTTGTTACGCTGAACAAAAGTGACTTTCTTGCCAAAGGAAACTCCTTTTATTGCCTCAATGAAAGAAATTCATATCATCTCAAGGTTGACGGCATGGGAATTTTTTAAAAAGAAGATCAGGGAACATGCAATTAACGATTCGCAGAGTAGATCCGGAATGGGTCAAGCTGGCCAAGAGAAAGGCTGCCCGCAAAGGTGTCTCGATTAATCAGTTTCTGCTCGATGCTTTACAGCGGGCAGATGGCACTCCAGCGGCACAAGAGAAGAAACGTAATCTCGATAAATTTGCAGGTGACACCAATTTCGGTCCTACCTGGAATCAATACCTGGAAGAGGATTTAAATCTACTGGATGCTGAATTATGGATCTCCGAGTAGTGTTGGATACCAATGCCTATTGTGACTTCCGGTCATCAGGATTGTGGCGGGATATTTTGGCGCAGGCGGACCAAGTTCTTGTGCCATCGCCAGTGATCGGAGAGTTGGCGCATGGGTTTCGAATTGGGCGACATTTCAAACAGAATAGCACCCGTCTGGAAATGTTTCTCGGAGAGCCTCAAGTGGATGTTGCTCAAATTACCAAGAGAACGGGGGAGATCTATGGCGAGATCCTGGAGCATCTTCAAAAGATTGAAGCCCCGTTGCCCACCAATGATCTGTGGATTGCGGCCCTTGCCATTGAGCATGATGCGGTCTTGATTACCAGTGATCGACACTTCAGTTATATCCCACAGGTCAAGCTGAATTTGCCTGGGGAGTAACCGCT
>CAYSOI010000590.1:0-2964 GCA_964432425.1 uncultured Opitutales bacterium
CGTTCGGTATGGAGAAGGAAATGAAGAAGCATTCAGCAATTCTGCCGGCATTGGTGGCCGTTCTCTGGGCCCTGTCAGTAACGCATTCCGGTGCTGCGGCTGCCGACAAGCCCAATATCCTCTATATCTTGACGGACGATCTGGGGTATGGGGATGTCCAGTGCCTTAATCCTGATCGGTGCAAGATTCCGACTCCGAACATCGACCGCTTTGCGTCGCAGGGCATGACCTTCACCGATGCACATGCTGCAACGTCCGTATGCACGCCGACGCGCTACGGTGTGATGACGGGACGCTACTGCTGGCGTACCAAGCTGCAATCAGGCGTGGTTGTTTACGGTGGGCCTACCATTAATGCCGAGCGTAAAACGGTGCCGAGTTTTCTTCGTGACCAGGGTTACCACACAGCGGGATTCGGCAAATGGCACCTGGGCGTCAGTTACCAGTTGCCGGGCTCAGATAAGGTGGACACCAGGCATGTGAGCAATATGCCCATTGGTGCGCGAATCGTTGATGGTCCGGTGGAGCGTGGGTTTGATCATTTCTACCACCTTCTGCTCTTTGGTAACAAGTGGACGATGACGGAAGACACGAAGGTTGTTCACGACCTGAAGCTGCACGAGCTTCTGCCACGTCTTGTAGAGCGGGGTAAAGATTTTATCGCTCAACGAGCGGACTCAGATCAGCCCTTCTTTATGTACTGGGCTCCCCCGGTGCCCCATATCCCGCTGGCTCCGACGCCTGAGTGGAGGGGCAAGAGCAAGATCGGTATTTATGGGGACTACGTCATGCAGATGGATGCGGCGATTGGCGAGCTGTTGGCTGCATTGGACGAGCATGGCCTGGCTGACAACACCCTGGTCATAGTCACGAGTGACAACGGAACCGCTCCCTATCCACCCATCAATACCCATGTGCTTGAGAAGAAGGGCCATTACGCGAGTGCTCAGTACCGGGGTTACAAGTCCGACATCTATGAAGGAGGGCACCGGATCCCCTTCTTTGCCCGTTGGCCCGGGAAAATCAAGGCCGGCAGTGTGACGGATCAATTGACCTGTCTAAACGATTTGTTCGCGACAGTCGCCGACTTAACTGGTGCTGAGCTGGAAGAGGATTGGGCCGAGGACAGTGTGAGTATCCTGCCGATGCTGCTAAAGCAGGAAGCTGTCGACCGAGGTCCCGTGGTGCACCATTCACTAAGAGGGAGATTTGCCGTGCGCAGCGGAAAGTGGAAATTGGTCTTCGGTCCGGGCTCCGGTGGCTGGTCACAGCCCAAGGATAAGGAAGCTCTTGAGGACAAGACGCTGCCGCTTATGCAATTGTATGACCTTGAAGCCGACCCGGCTGAGCAAACCAACTTGCAGGACAAGTATCCCGAAGTTGTCGAAGAGATGACGAAGGTCATGGAGTCCCTCATTAGCCGAGGCCGTTCTACGCCAGGCCCCGACCTGGAGAATGACAAATGGAGCAGGATCGTCCTGATGAAAGACAAGAGAGAGCCATAGCGATCTATTGTCCTGGCATGACGACGGGAGTTGGGGAGGGTCCCTCAGGGGTCAGTCAACAAATCTTGACACAACTCGGACCCAGGCGAAGCCCACTCGCTGTGCCCTTTTTAAAACCGCTTTCTGGCATTAATGTTGCCAGCTTTCAAACCCAGCCTAAACATGCGATATCATAGTAGCAGTAGAGATGGCTCTGATAATTCTGCTTCTGATGTTCCACCTCAAAATTTGCTCTGATATAATGAAACTGCACCAATTCCTTCTATTTCATGTTCTCATTGGAACCATGCCGCTATCCTCTGCCCCCGAAGTTCAAAGCAAGAACGAGCTTTTCCCTGTCTTCGGTATCACCCTCGGAGTTACTTCCGAGTGCGAACTGAAAAAAATCGGGGATAAAGATGAGGATAGCAATTACTACATAGTTCGTGGTCAAAAGTTTTGGGTAGAGGAAGGGAAGTTTGACCGTATGTATTTAACAAAGCCTTCTGAGATGCCGCTCAAATGGAGAAATCTTAATTTTAGCTGGTATAACACCTACGATGAATGGCTGGAGGCATTAGAAAAACTTGGGTTTGAAGTCTGTGTAAGCCAATCTCCAACAATTAGAGAGTACCGTGGTGCAGATTCATTTTTCGCTGAACTTAATGCGAAGCAATTTGGAGCGACGCCTGTCGCCCTGAAGCTTAGTTTCAAATATAGTGACAAAACTTCCACTGATCATGAGGGAACACTCTACAGTATTAGAGTGACTCAGCCGAAATGATTGGTCTGGAGTAGTGGCTTTCACATCCTTATTAACCACAAAGATCCCATGAATGCTTCCCGCAAACAGTTTATCGTTCAGCCTCCAGGATCCTCACGGAAATTCCATTCTTTTGAGAGGTCCCCTAGGGTCAGTCCTGATCCCGGCGAAGCCCACAACCTTAATCGACATGAATAAAAAGTACCCAACTGTTTTCTTAGTTATCCTATTGTTTATGTATGGTTGTACCGCACCATCCATCAGGCATTTGGCTTCTCCAGTTTCTGGTACTTTGAGCATTGACGGTGTACCTGCCAAAGGGGTCGAAATAGTGAGATCAACTGACTCGGCGTGGTACGACAACCTTACAGAGGAGGTTACCCATTGTTCAGATCAGGGAGTTTTTAATTTTCGCGGAATAACGGCAATGTCGCCAGGAGGATTGATTCACCAACCAGGCGTCAGGATTAAGATTATAGCGAAGGTTAATTCGGAGGAATATGTTCTTTTTGACATATTCAAATCGAACTATGAGAAGTTTGGGGAGTTGGATTATGAAAAGCCAAGTGGAATCGCTGAAGTTACCGAAAGTTCAAAGAGAATACTCTTGCATGCGGATATTCAGCAGACACCGAACGGGCCGGTGGAATAAGCCGCGATATCTGCCGGCCCTCACCTACCCGTTCCTTCCGAATAGGATGTAGTGCAGAATAAGAG
>CAYSOI010000591.1:0-2955 GCA_964432425.1 uncultured Opitutales bacterium
CGAGCTCCATTTTAGAGAAACAACTCTGAAGAATTCATTGGCAAGTAAATGGGGCAGGAAGATTGGTTGGGAGAATATTTCTAAAGAGATGTTTGTCTCCCTGGGAACGCCAAGCTCCAGCTTGGCCTGTAGGATGTAGGATGATTTCAATAGCCGAGCTGGAGCTCAGCGTTCCCAGGTTTAATCATTTTCCTGCCCATCCATTTTCTTGCCAAAACTCTGCCCCAATCATCAAACTCCCATCTCTTGCTGAGTCTGAACACACTTCGTCTACGATGACTTGGAGAACGATGATTTCTCCATCCAGAATCTTTTCGATCAGATCGAGGCAATCAGTCTTGGCCAACAGAATCCAATGGGTTGGCATCACAAATGATCAGGTTGGGCATGGGAGATTGTTGTTAACACGAATTGAAAAGAAGATCCACAAATGGGCACGAATGATTGGCTTTCGCCTCTTTTGCGTCTTTCGCGGTTCTCAATTTTCCAATGCCTTCAGATCCTCTTCCAGATCTTCTGCATCGTAGTGCAGTTCCAAACCACTTGCGTCCATCCTGGCGATAAAGTCCCATTGGCTGATTCCCGAGATTTCAGCGGCTCTGGACAGGGTCACTTCCTCGGCACGATACTTCTGGACTGCCAACTCAAATCTCCAGTCCTGAATACCTTTTCGAAAGATGGATTACAATACTGCGGACCGATCAAAACCCGCAAGCAGGGTGTACTCACCCAGCCCTTCGTCGTCAACTACGCCAACCTTGTCTCAGTGCCGTTCACTTCGTCTTGCAACGCAAATCCGTGAGATATGCTGGCTAGACGCACAATCGGATTGGAGATAAGGTTACGACTGGTTATGCAGTCTTAGACGGTTTCCCTGAATTGGGAATAGAGGTGGCTTGTGGTGGTTCCCCTTTTGAGCTTTTGTTCATGGCTTTCTTCACCCGGATGGCATTGCCGCCAAGCCTTTTGTTATTCAAGCTTTTGATCGCGGCCTTCGCTTCGCCAGGGTTGGGCATTTCGATGAAACCAAATCCTTTTGAAGTGCCTCTTTGAGGATCCATTACGATCGTACAGGATTGGATTGCCCCGAATTTCTGGAATACCTCCTTCAGCTCTTTTGCGGTGGTTGCCCGATCTAAATTACGTATCAATATTTTCATATAAGTGCTGGGAGTATTCCTTTCGGATAGATTAGAGGAGGATGGCTTTGCCTTCAGATCAATGCAACCTGTATATGACTGGAATGTCCTACATGCTTGCAGATGATAACTCTCGAGTCCTCCTGTATGGTAAAGAAACGATATCTTCTCCCGTTCTCTACAGGTCTGTGAGACTGGTAAGTGAAGTTGGATTGATTTTTGGCATCAAGCCAGTACTGTAGCCACATTTGCTCTCATCCTGTGATTCACTTTCCATGATTTGTTACGATGTTAGATCCTTGGCTCTTGGCTTATGCTTCACCTTGTTGATTGCTGGTCCTGTCTGCGGGCAAATTTCTGAAGAGCCGTCACTGTCCATATTGCAAAATTACTGCCTGGACTGCCACGACTCAGATTTGGCGAAAGGAGGACTCGATTTGGAACCAGCACTGGATGCACCCATCGGCGAGCATCTTTCGGAATGGGAATCGGTGGTCCGTAAACTCAATGCTCGGCAGATGCCTCCGGTGGGGAAAAAAAGACCTTCTGAAAAGGAGTATGTGGCATTGGTAAAAGTGTTGGTGGGAAACCTGGATGCACATGCGGCACAGCATCCCAATCCGGGTCACACGGATACACTGCGACGTCTCAATCGCACAGAGTACCAAAATGCGATCCGTGACCTTCTCGACCTCGAAATCGATGCGGCCAAATTGCTTCCAGCGGATGAATCCAGTCATGGCTTTGACAACATCACAGTAGGGGAGCTCTCCCCGTTGTTGCTCAATCGCTACATTTCCGCAGCCCAAAAGATCAGTCGACTGGCAGTGGGGACTCCCATCGCTCCGACCGGCGACACTTTTCGCCCACCTGCCGACTTGTCGCAGGAATATCATGTTCAGGGTCTACCCCTTGGAACACGCGGCGGGATGTTGTTTTCCTACAATTTTCCACAAGATGGGGAGTATGAGTTCCAGGTGCATCTGACCCGTGACCGTAATGAACAAGTGGAAGGTCTCAGAGGGACTCATGAGATGGAACTCCTCCTCGATCGAGCACAACAGGCAACCTTCACCGTCAAGCCTCCAAAGAACCGCAATAACCACAATGATGTCGATGCTCATCTGAAAACCCGGATCAAGGTCTCCGCCGGACAGAAACAAGTAGGTGTCACCTTCGTCAAAAAAGCCTTTTCTCTGATCGAAACCAAACGCCAACCCTACATCGCCCGGTACAACCATCATCGTCATCCACGACAGTCTCCGGCCGTATTCCAAGTCTCGATCACCGGTCCATTTGAGAGCACAGGAACTTCCGAAACCCCCAGTCGCCGTCGCATCTTCAGTGCCACTCCGGGAATTGCTGGTTCGGAGGAAGCTGCCGCCCAAAAGATTCTTCAAAATCTAGCCCGCCTGGCTTATCGTCGCCCGGTCGATAAGACTGACCTCAATCGCCTGATGAAGTTCTATCAACAAGGAGCAGAAGAAGGCGGGTTCGAAGCCGGAATTGAAAACGCTCTCAGCTCCATTCTGGTGAGTCCCAGTTTCCTGTTCCGAAAGGAAGATGTACCCAAGGGCACGCAGTCGGGCGAAGTGTATGCTCTGGATGATTTTGAATTGGCATCCCGGCTATCTTTTTTCTTCTGGAGCAGCATTCCGGATGAAGAGTTACTGGACCTTGCCGAAGCGGGCAAACTTCGTCACCCCAAAGCTCTGGAAGCTCAAGTTCGCCGCATGTTGGCAGATCCTAAATCCCGTTCCCTGGTCGACAACTTTGCCAACCAATGGCTCTACCTCCGCAACCTCGCCTCCATCAC
>CAYSOI010000592.1:0-2953 GCA_964432425.1 uncultured Opitutales bacterium
AACCAGAACCTGCCTACCATCTCGGCTTCCGTGAACGTGCAGATGAACGCCTCGACAATGTACGCCTCATGCGGGACAAGCGTTACGCCTATCACGTCAATTACTACCCCTTCGCCCCTGCTGGACAACACTTGGCTTATCTCTGGAAAGCCCAAGCCACCGCAGCTTGGGAGCAACACCATCGCGAAGGCAAAACCGATTGCGTCACCGGCCGTTTCTTCCGCCCCAGAGTGTCCGAAGAATTTTATGACAACCTGACCGACTTCGACAACGTGAACAACCTGATCGACGCCCCGGAACATCAGGAAAAGATTGCCGAACTCAAAGCCGCTCTTCGAAAGCAACAACTCGAACTTTACGACTCCGGCCTTCTTCCCGAAGCCATACGGGTTCGACGGGCAGAGGCAAACAACATGACGATCTACGAAATGGTGCGAAACAACAAGCTCTACCCTCTCGAAAAGTACCTGGACGCATCCGACCTGGCACTTGCCCGTGACAAAGCCAACCTCCAATCCTTCATCCAACAATTGAGCCACAAAGATGAAGGTCTCCGCTGGTGGGCAATCGTCGGCCTTCACCTGCTCGAAAAGGACGCCAAACCTGCCGCCAAAGCTCTACACGCCGCCCTGTCCGATGAAGCTCACGAAGTCCGCATGATGGCAGCCTGGACCCTCGTCAAACTCGGAGACCAGGCAGAAGCCCTTGCCTCCCTCGAAGAACTCCTCTTTGAAGGCACCACCAATAAATCCATGCTCCACAACATCCTCGACTGGATGGGCAAACCCGCTCTACCCCTGGTCAAAAAGTACATCGAATCCGGCCAAACCCGCAAAGGTCGCTACGGGATTGGAATCCTGGGCCGAGTTGCGGAGTTACAGGGTTGGTAAACCAAGTCCTGGAATTTTGCACGGTCTTTCGAGGCGGTGCAGAATATGGGCATTTTGAAAAAGCAATGGCTCTCAGTGACCCTACTTTACCTCCAATACCAGCTCCTCAATCTTCCCCTCAAACTTTTCGTCTTTGTAACTACCTATATTGATGGATTGGTCGTGGCCGGCGGAAAGTCCCATCTTGGGTTGTGGGTGAAGAGGTGGACCTTTGGCTTCGAGGGTTTTTCCATTCACTGTTAAGGAACGGTGCCCCGCCTTGGTAAGTCGAGCGGAGATGGAGACTTTTTTGCCGGTAACTATTGGATCGGCTATCAGTTCTTGCAGTTTGGAATTCACCCGCACTCCGAAGATGACTTTTCCGTCGCGAAGGTAGAGGGAGTAGCCCACCAGAGATCCGCCTTGGGCAACGATGCAGCCATCGGGTTTCTTTGACGTGAGGATTGCAGAGATTGAAAGGTCTTTTCCGGCGACGATTGGGGAACGTTCAAAGGGAAACTGATCTCCCGCTTTCAGCGGTATTTTTCCTTTTAGAGGATTGGATGGAAGGCTGATGTTACTGGAGCTGAGATTTGGAGCGATCTTACTTTTCTGCGCTTTGTGCTTTTCCAATTCGGCCTTTAGCTTATTGACGATTTCCGGGTGCTTCTTGGCTAGATTGTTCCTTTCACCTATGTCGGCATCCAGATTATAGAGTTCATCAACTTCCTTCCGGTCATCTTCCCTGGCATAGCTGTAGAATTTGGCCTTGGGCTGGAGGTACTTCCATTTGCCCATCCGGATTCCGGCATTTTCGTAGTAGAAACTGTCCCGGCCTTTATCCGTTTTGCCAAGGAGCATGTCGGTCTGATCCATGCCATGGATGACCCGGTCGCAGGGAACTTTAAATCCAGCCAGGTTGGCAAAAGTGGGCAGGAAGTCGATGGTTGCCCAAATCGAATCACTTACTTTTCCTGCCGGAATCTTGCCAGGCCAACGGGCAATGCAGGCTGCACGGTAACCACCTTCGTAGGGAGAGCCTTTGCCATTGCGAAGTGGGCCGGATTCTCCCCAAAAGATGGAGCCTGGTGGATGACCTTTCTTTCTCTCATAATACTTGGGCTGATTCCATGGCCCGTTGTCGCTGGTGTAGAGAACCAGAGTGTTATCAGAGAGCCCGAGTTCATCCAACTTGTCGAGCAGACGGCCGGTCTCGTAGTCAAATTCTTCGACCACATCTCCGTAAAGCCCACCCGCTGATTTTCCCCGGAATTTGGGAGATGCGTCGATGATGGTGTGCATCATGGTGTGGGCGAGATAGAGAACAAAAGGTTTGGATTTGTCCCTCTTGTTTTCGAGGTAGTCGATACACTTGTCAGTATAGAGGCGGGTCAGTTCTCCCATGTCATTGGAGGAACCTGCGGGTTCGTTGTTCTCGTGAAAGGTGATTCTTCCACTATCATTGGCTCCCAGGGCTCCCCAAAAGTAATCGAATCCCTGGGCATTCGGCATGCGGTCGATGATCGCCTTTCTGTTGGAGACATCCCACTTGCCCACACAAGCGGTCTGGTAGCCTGCTTTTTGCATCAATTCCGCCCAGGTAATCTCCCCTGCGGGCATGCTCCAACCTTTGCTCAATTGAGGATAACGACCTGTCAATAATGCAGACCGGGAGGGGCCGCACACCGTCTGTGTATAGAAGGAGGTGAACCGCGTACCTTCTTTGGCCAATTGATTCAATCCCGGTGTCTTGTTCTTGGTGTTTCCGTAGCAAGCCAGGTCTGCGTAACCCTGGTCATCCGTGAATAGGATGAGAATGTTGGGGCGTTCTGCCGCACTGGCAAGAGTACTGGAAATCAAAGCGATGAATGCGAAGGAGTAGAAGAGTTTGGTCATGATTCCGTTTTATTGGGTGAGGAAAAGTCAGGTTGTGTTGATCCTGTCGGACCGTCAAGTGATTGAACTGTTGGGGAATGTATGGCTAAAGAATAGGCCCGAACGGGGTGGTGTTGTAAGCCATCTCTTCAATCAGGATTCTATCTGTTGGAGTGCTCGAGAGTTGGAATCCTGGATTACTTACCCTC
>CAYSOI010000593.1:0-2944 GCA_964432425.1 uncultured Opitutales bacterium
ATATGTAGCCACTCTGGTGACAGAGTGGATTTGCTGGCGCGGCGGGCGTATTCCCATTGGGCTTCCGTCGGTAGGGTGTACTGGTAGCCTGGCGGGACACGGCCGACCGCCACGTCGCCGGTCGCGAATATGGAATAGACCCGTTTGCCATCGGTCGCCGGGGTCGGGGTCGCGTACCCCGTTTCCTTCATGGGTTTTGCAGGACCAGTGAGCGGGACCTCGCGGTGCCACACTTGCTTGCCCGCATCCGTCTTGAAGCAGTAGATGACCCCCAGCTTCTTGTCGGCACCCGTCACAAAAACGTGCTCGCCCCACACGATGGGGGAACCATTGCCGATGTGGGAGAGCTTGGCCTTCCAGGCCACGCGCCCGATAGCCGGATCGATAGCAGGTGCCTTCCCTGCACCGGACGCGCCCAGTCCGCCAGGGCCACGGAATCCAGGCCAGTGTCCTGCGGTACCAGCCGGAATGAACCCCAGACCTCAGTAAATTGCGGGAATTCCGCAAATGGTAATCGCATTCCCAAATCCCTGAATGGCCAACAAAAGTTTGAATTTTACTGGTTACCACATTGGAGCCCAACGGGCTCATGGCATACTAGCCCAGGGCACCGCCCTGGGAACGCAGTTAAAAGCAATGGGCAGGCTGTAGGCCTGCGGCATACGGATAAAGGTGTGTTTCATTGTGTGATTCCCTGTCGATTGGGTTGTGTGTCCATCAGTGTGGTTACTCCTTATAGCGATTCTCATAAATCGTTTCCTAAAGGAACGCGGGTTTGTAACCCGCGTTGATTCATGAGAAGCCATCCATCCTGGCGCCGCGGGTTGCAAACCCGCGCTCCCATGTGTCACTAATCGGAAATTACTTATGGGAGATGCTATAGAAGGTGTTTTTTTGTCTCAGATAATCAGCCGCTTCAGCTTCGGCTCGATTCCCAGACACAGACGTAAACCGACGTGGCTGCACCAGGCTACTTCAGGCTTTCCAGGTAGTGTAGCAAAGAGGCCAGTTCCTTGTCCCCCATTGTGCGTTCCAGACCAGGTGGCATCATGGATAGCGAGAGCTGCTTGCGTTCGATGATGTCACGATTGTTGATTGTCCTTATGGCACCAGTGATATCAGCGTATTCGTGCATGGCACCCTGCTGATGTAGCATGAAACCAAGATAAGCCTCTCCATTCCTAAGGCGTATTTGCCAGGGTTCGTATTGTGGGGCGACCTCAGTACTGGGGGTGAGAATGGACTGGAGGACGTGAGCAGGGCCACGGTTGCCGATGGTACTGAGATCTGGCCCACCGCGGCGGCCGAAGGATTCTGCTCGATGACATCCAGCACAGTACTGATGGAAGACTTTCTTGCCGAGATCCCGGTCAGCTTTTACCTTTAAATATGCGATCCAATCAGTGGCTGACCCCCTTCAGATTTTTCTTTTGTGGCCGAACCATTTACCAGGAAGACTGTTCACTTGGGTCAAGGATGGCCAAACCAGCAAATTTTTTGTAATCCTTGCCATTAAAAGTTAGCAACTTCACCAGCCCATGCAATGTCATCGTGGCGGCAATGTTGGCATCATGGATCCCTTTCCCTTTGAACAGATGCTGCCGGACCAGGTCGTAGAGACGCTGGGATACAGAAGCATTCTCCTCTAGCAAATGGATGCACTTCTGGAACTCAGACAAATTGCCCAGGGCTTCCACGGGCTCCATGCCCAAGCCGTTCTCCTCGACTGGACGGGTGGCGACGACCAGGTATTCACGGAAAACCTGCCCACTCGCATAAAGTGAGACCCTCCCATGGTAGGCCGATTGGAGGCATGCAAGGCAATGGTTATGCCAATAACCCTGTATTTCATGTAGTCGTTTGATTTTAAGTTGCCTGTGAGCAGGTCTAACTGGTGTAGTTGAGTTCATGCCAGCGGTCATTGATTCGAACGTCATATATTCAGGACTGTACTCCAGGAAAGGGGCTTCGAACAAAATTTTGGGATTTGTAGCGGATGGTATTGTTACGCCAGCGCTATCAGTAGGACTGTATGAAGAGTATTGTGATGTCTTGGCCAGAAAACCATTGGCAGATGAGTTGGAGGCTACGGAGAGGGAGGAGTTCCTCGACTTCTTCTGCTCTGCAGCCAACCTGACCGAAATCTACTTTATGTGGCGGCCTTGTTTGAATGACCCGAAGGACGATTTGGTGTTGGAACTCGCCGTTGCCTCCGGTTCCCCTTACATCCTGACATTCAATACCAAGGACTTTGGACCAGCAAAAAAATTCGGGGTTGAGCCAATTACCCCAGTTGTTTACCTTAACCAGAAGTTATACAAACAATGAGTGCAATCACGATCAGCCTCCCCGATGGTATCCACCGCAAGGTGGAAGAATTGGCACAAGCCGACGGCCTCACCCTCGACCAATTTGTTAGTTCCGCAGTCGGGGAAAAACTGGATTCTGTCCTGACTTTGGGCTATTTGGAATCCAAAGCTGCACAAGGTGACAAAGAAAAGTTCAAGGCCATCCTGGCAAAAGTGCCAGACAGGGATCCCCTTTCCGGTGATCGCTTCGACGACTAGCACGTTCAGGGGGCAACGTCTATTGCCATGGCCTCCCTATCCCTCCGCATCCCCGATTCCCTCCATTCCGCCATCAAGGACTTTGCCGCCAAGGATGGTTATTCGATGGCGAGGGGAATAGGGTCACAGGGGAATAGGAGCCATGCGACAAGATTTGAAAAACTTATCCCCTCCCCTCGTCATTTACACGCTATCTCTCGTTCAAACTATCAGAATTTGTCGCCTGACCCAAATTCCCTATAATCAATAAATAGACAATATTCCCTCTCTTGGGGAAAGCCGTCCTTGAGGTGTAATTGAAAACTAACTTTACAAGAACCAGTGGACTGACCCCTTCGACCCGAACGAAATACCGCTGTGTCCGGGCTGAACATTCC
>CAYSOI010000594.1:0-2937 GCA_964432425.1 uncultured Opitutales bacterium
GTGTCAATTACGCGGAAGTGGTTGATTGCGAGACCATGAAACCGGAAACTGAGATCGAAATAGGTAGATCCATGCTTATGGTTGCCGTCTGGGTCGACTCGATCCGTTTGATTGATAATATGCCTCTGTGATGAGTAAGCGGATCAAAGCGGAATACGATCTTGTAATTGTGGGTAGCGGGATTGCTGGCCTCAGTTTTGCCCTCAAAGTGGCCGAGGCCGGTTACCGCGTGGCTATCTTTACGAAGAAGGACAAAGCTGAATCCAATACCAATTATGCGCAGGGAGGAATCGCAGCCGTTACTTCAGCCGGGGATGACCTTGATAAGCATGTGGAGGATACCCTGGAAGCGGGTGATGGTCTGTGTGATCCCGAAATTGTCCGTGAAATTCTCCGTGATGGTCCTGCCCGTATTAAGGACCTTGCCGAGATGGGTGTTTCTTTTTCCAATTTGGAAGACGGCCGTATCTCTCTCGGTAAGGAAGGCGGTCATAGCAAGCGGCGTGTCTTGCACGTTAAGGACGTCACCGGCAAAGCGATCGAGGACGCCCTGCTTGCCAATATTGCCAAACAGGGAGTCACCCTTTTTGAACATTATTTTGCCATTGACCTGATTACCGCCAAAAAAGCCCGCAAGCTCGGAGTCGAAGTTGATGGGGCCGGCGACCGTGTGCTAGGTATATATTTTTACGATGCCAACCGTGACCGCGTGGTTACCGTAGCCGCACCGGTTGTTCTTTTGGCGACAGGTGGGGCGGGGCAGACCTATCTTTACACCACCAATCCATCCATTGCCACCGGGGATGGTGTGGCCATGGCGTCGCGTGCCGGACTGGCTGCTATGAATCTGGAATTTATCCAATTTCATCCGACCACCCTGCATTCTTTGGATGGGGATCGTTTTCTCATTACGGAAGCCGTTCGCGGGGAAGGAGTAAAACTGATTGATGCCAAGGGAAAACCATTTCTCAAAAAATATCATCCATTGGCCGATCTTGCCCCCCGAGATATTGTAGCCCGGGCGATTGACCGGGAAATGAAGAGATCGGGCTCTCCTTTTGTTCGGCTTGATACCCCAAACATGAAGGGTGATTTTACCGACCGTTTTCCAAATGTTTATGAAAATTGTCTGAAACGGGGAGTGGATGCGGTAAAAGATCCTATCCCGGTGGTACCCGCTGCTCATTATTCCTGTGGTGGGATTCCGACGGAACTCGATTGTTCCACAAAATTAAAAGGGCTCTACGCGTGTGGAGAAGTTGCCTGCACCGGGCTTCATGGAGCCAACCGTCTGGCAAGTAATTCCCTGTTGGAAGCAGTGGTCATGGCTCATCGTGGTGCGGAAGCGGTATGCTCTTTTCTGGAATCACGCAAGAACTCAAAAATTTCCCTTCCGGGATGGGTGGACGGGGATGTTCCCGCCTCGGATGAACGCGTGGTGCTCTCCCACAACCTCGATGAATTGAAACGCACCATGTGGGACTATGTAGGAATCGTCCGTTCCACTAAGCGTTTGGAACGTGCTCAGTCACGCTTGCGTAACCTGGAGCGGGAGATCAATGAATATTACTGGAATGCAAAGGTCGATCTCTCCCTGCTCGAGGTACGTAATTTGGTCTGTGTGGCGGAATTGATCGTTCGCTCCGCCCTTAAGCGTAAGGAAAGCCGCGGTCTCCACTACACCCTCGATTTCCCTCACCTTTCCTCGGATGCCGTGAATACTCTTGTATCTCCGCTCCGCCGCTAATTTCTTATGGAAAAAGGGCTTGGAAAAGTGGCACTGGTCGGACCGGGTGCAGTCGGGGGATATTATGGTGCCATGCTTGCTTTGAACGGATACGATGTTCATTTTCTTTTTCGGAGTACTTACGGTGCCGTTGAATCAGAAGGATTATGGCTGGTCCATCATGCACAGGGTGGCCGAAGAGAACTAGTCGATAATTTGCAGGCACATGCCAGTACGGAAAGCATTGGAATTTGCGACTGGGTAATCGTGGCAACCAAAGCAACCGCCAATTCTGAGCTTGCTGATACTCTCCGACCACTGGTAGGTGAAAATACGAATTTGCTCACCTTGCAAAACGGCATGGGAAATGTGGAAAATCTGGCCCATGCATTCGTGGGCGACCGCACGATTCTTGCCGGGCTCTGTTTTACCTGCATCAACCGAACGGCACCTCATGTGATCGAGAGCCTGCTTCCCGGGTATGTACAATTTGGAGAGTTTGGAGAGTCCATTTCGGAGGAAGGCATGAAGATGGTTCATGCCTTTGAATCATCGGGAGTGAAGGTGCGGGTGGCAGAATCCTTGGACGAAGCCCTCTGGCGAAAGCTCTGCTGGAATGTACCTTTTAATGGACTTGCCATTGCCGGTGGGGGAATCACAACGGATCTAATTCTTGCAGAACCTGCACTTAAAAAACGATCCCATGAATTGATGCTTGAGATCCAGGCGGGAGCAAAAGCGTACGGTATCGAAATTGAAGACGCCTTTCTTGACCGACAATTCCAGCTCACTGAACCGATGGGCCCCTATAAACCATCCAGCCTGATTGATTTTCTCGACGGAAAGCCGGTGGAAGTCGACGCCATCTGGGGAGAAGCCCTAAGGCGTGGCGAAGCAAAGGATATAGCGATGCCTAAACTCAAAACACTGCTTCAGGAACTAAGCGAAGCGACGGATTGACATAATAATCGAATCCAGTAATTATTTTCACGAATGAAACGAGTATTTCATAGCGTTCTTTGGATGATTTTCTTCTGCATGAATACTCAGGCCGTTCCGCCCGTCCTCAACTATGCGGGTCAAGTGGCTGTCGATGGCGAAGCCTTTGACGGCAATGGCTTGTTCAAATTTGCCCTCATCAACGCCAATGGCACGAGCACCTATTGGAGCAATGACGGAACGAGTGTAAACGGTTCCCAACCTCAGGCTCC
>CAYSOI010000595.1:0-2932 GCA_964432425.1 uncultured Opitutales bacterium
ATCTGGTGTTTGATAAAGGCATTGTAGGGAAGATCCCGGTTGAATGCGGAAATTACCCAATCCCGATAACGCCAGGCATGGTACCAGAGTACATTTCGGGCTCTGCCATTCGAGTCTGCATAACGGGCAACATCCAGCCAATGGCGCCCCCAGCGTTCCCCAAAGTGAGGGCTTTGCAGTAAAGAATCCACCAACTTGGGCAGGGCGTCCAGAGAGTCTTCTAGAACCTTTTCCCACAACTGAAACTCTTCCGGTGAGGGGGGGAGCCCGATAAGATCGAAGTAGAGCCTGCGAATCAAAGTTGGAATGGTAGCATCCACAGTAGGTTGCAAACCCTTCGCTTCCCGTTCTTTGGCGACAAAGAAATCCAGACCAGACTTTGGCCAACTGATGTCTTTGAATGTCGGCAATTCCGGTTTCCTGACTGGTTGAAATGACCAAAACTTAAGAGCTTTTCCAAAATCATCCGCTTTGACCACATCCACCATTCTCCCATCCCGTGGGTCAGCTGCTCCCGCTTTGATCCATTTCTCAAAGTCGGCAATGATGGAATCCGGAAGTTTACCCTTGGGTGGCATTTCCAGATCTTTTTCCTGTCGCAATGCCTGAAGAATCCAACTTTCCAAAGGTTTACCGGGAACTACAGCAGGCCCAAGGTCGCCACCCGTGCGGATGCCTTCCCTTGTGTCCAGTTGCAGGTTCCCCTTAAGCTTTCCGGCTTTAGCGGCTTGGGCGGAGTGGCACTCGTAACAATGTTTTGCCAGTACCGGGCGAATCTTCTTCTCAAAAAAGGGAATTCCTTCCTCTGCCATGAGAAACAGAGGTGTCAGATATGTCGAAATAAGACAGAGAAAGAAATAATAGGGACGAGCCAACATGGAGTCACTCGGCGACTGGCACCAGTTCCACCGTCAATGCAATCGGCTTCAAAATCGTAGCCGCAGCAGGAACCGCTTTTCGGATGTCAGAAGTGGGTTGTTTGGTTTGGTAGTCAATGAGTACTTCGGAAGCCTGGGAGGCGAAGCGTACAGAGCCGTCGAGAAAGAGGATGTGTCCGCCACTTGAACCGTAAGGTGCATCGGCAGCCCATTTGCCGTTGGATTCCAGGCCACGGGTCCATGCAATGGGGGTCGTACCTGGAGCATTGGCAGGCAAGCCCGCGACCAGAGAGAGGGAGAGTGGCATTCCGGGAAAGGATTTGTCATTGACCGTTTCGGGCACATCTCCGGGATGTTCCTGAACAATTGGGTCTGAAATCAGCCAATAAAGACTGGCATCGTTCAACCCGGATCGGGAGGCAAGTTCCTTCGCCCATTGATGAAGCCCGGTTGTATTGGCGGGGATGTGACCACCTGTTTGATCTACGTAGTTTGCATAGGCGATCCCTATCTGGCGCAGATTGTTGATGTCAGCAGGTGAAGGTCTCCCATTAATGGAGAGAGTAAAATCGTCAGCAAAATCAGGCTCACTGGAAAGGCTTACCGCGTGAGAAGCCGTTTTTGGCTGGGAGAAGAACAGGGCTCCAAGGAATACTGGATTGGGGGCAAGGCTCATGAAGAGATTGCCTTTGTGAGAAAAGGGCTGGTTGGCGACAAAAAGGGCTCCATCTTCCTGCGTACGGTAGACGGAGGCAATGGGTTGGTTATAAGGTTCGAGCACTTTCAGGAACCAATTCAACTGCTCCTGAGTGACCTTCCCTCTTGACGCCTTGGCTACCGCAACGGCTCCTGTGGAGAGTGCTTCCCCAGCAGATGGAGTCGGTTGGGGCGTGGGTGCAGAGGCCTGAGCCTGAACGACAGTGTTGAGCACTCGGGTAATGTGCTGGAAGGCTTCCGTAGACATGTAGCTGAAGCCATTGCCCGTTGTGGGCAGTCCCTGAATGGCGGTCTTGAACTCAGGGTCACTTTGAAGGCCTTTGGATCGTTGCAGGCATTCGTTCATGAAGATGGGGCGGGAAATGACGACCATGCGGCCTGTGCCCAATTCATGGAGAAAATAAGGTTGATAACCAGCCATAAACGGCGGAAGTGGCCCTGGAATAGGAACTCCTCGCCAGGCTTCGGAACGCAGGATCTCGACATTGGGACGTTTTTCAAATTCGGCAATGGCATGATCGACGAACCAGCCCAGGTTATCGATACTCAGGTAAAAGTCCACCAGCGGGATTTCAACCTCTTTCATTCCAGGCAGGTCGGGGTTGTTAACCGGAATTTGCAGTTTCTGGTCATTGGCAAAACGCACGATCCCGAAAGCCCTTGTGTTGAGGCTTTCCACAATTTGTTTGAGGGTGAAAGGCATGCCGGGCTTGGGTGGTTTGTTGAGCTGGCTGTCGATCATCATCTTGCCCATGTCGCCCATAGTGCGGGTCATGATGGCTTCGACCATCTGGTAGACGCTGTAGAGATTCAGGTCCTGTTCGAATACAAAGTCTGTGCCGACTGGAGCCAGGTTCCAGGTGTCAAACGGATGAGGTCCCACTCCTCCGACCTGAAAGATCCCCTTGGGTCCACCCTCCATCAGCAGGAATCCTTTGTTGTGAAAGAAAGTACCGACCTGGTAGGAGCTGACTCCCATGGCCTTCACGTTACTGAAGCCCAGAACCTGCAGAAAATAATCAAAATCAAAGTTCTTCACCATGGCTGCCTGCGGGTCTTCCGGATCAGCCGGAATGAGCTGAAGCAATTCTTTGAGTTGCGCAGTAAACCTGCTCAGATCTCCGTCAATATCTAGATACCCATAAACGGGGCCACCAAGGTCCAGATATTGGGATACCCGGTAAAAGTTCTGCGATTGCATTTGTTGCGGAACAATGTTGAGCGGGCTACCAGGGGTTTTGATGGGCGTACCTGTAGTCGGCTGGGCCGAAACGGTGTGGATGGTAAAGAGGGAGATGAGCAAGAGGGTGGTTATTTTCTTCATGGCAGGTCGAATT
>CAYSOI010000596.1:0-2923 GCA_964432425.1 uncultured Opitutales bacterium
AGTGAAGTCTTGCCATACAAAGTGGTGTCGGCCCAACCCAGGTCGTCCGCAAGGATGAGGACCAGATTAAGTGGTTTGGCACTGACCACACAAAGATGGGGAATGGCGATGAAGAAGGTAATCCAGGAAAGGAGAAGTCTCATAGGATCTATTTCCATCAGTTCACTCCATTTGCCAAGAGAAAACCAAAGAAAACCTGGCGTGGAGAGATGGGGACCACGAATGAACCCGAATGGGCACGAATGACTGTTGCGTAAGGAGGTTGTCGGGCAGCATGCGAATCCAATGAATCCCCTTTGCCAACTATGAAAAGAAGATGAATGATCCAACTTTGCAGACGCCCCCTTGAGGAGAAAGAGAATCTATGAAAAAAGCAATCGTTGCGGCCTTGGATGTCACAGATTTTAAGGGCAGGAAAAAGGAACAAGCTACTGAAAAAGCCCTTGGCGAACTGAACCAGTAAAAAGAGTGGAAGTTTATAGGAATGGAAGTACCCCCTGAAAATGGCCACAAGTTTCTTTTCCAGCAACAATCCAAGGTTGTCGCCCGGTGATGAAATCTCTTTTGTGAGTTGGAAAGCTTTTCCCATTTTCTGCTTAGCAAAGATTCCATCATGAAACTTATCTGCCCCTGGTTATTCCTGATTGTCGGCACAATATTCCAATTTGGATGCATTGAAACCCGAACGGGCTCAGAGGATCCTTCGCAAAGTGATTCGGTAACTGCGGACAGGACAGATTCCGAGGCAAAGAAGCCACCCAACCTCGGAAAGGTTCACATTGTTGCCGAAAAAAAGTTCCCTTCGAAATCCGACCCTTTTGGCGTCATGGAGGCCAGCAGTCAGGCTACGTAAGAACTGGAATCAGTTGCCTGAGGCGACGCGGGCATTGCGTATTTCGCAACGGGCGAATTCGGAGGTGTAGTTGGGGTCTCCGCCGAGATAGCAGGGCATTGCAGGAAGGGGAAAGCCCAGGGTTCCTGTAGCTTGTGTTTTCCCATCGACGGAAAGGGTTACCTGGTTGCCGTTTTTCTGGAGTTGGAGGGAGATCCATTTCCCGGTAGGCAAATTGAGTGGGAGCCGGAGGCTGTGGTTTTGAGCGAAGAACTGCACTCCCCTTTTGGAAGTAATTTTCATGAAGTTGAGACCGCTGAGTTTGGGCGTTGTACGGTTGCCCATGAGGACGGCACCTTGGGGATTGTCTGGGTGAATTCTCACTTCCATTTGCCAGGTGTAGTTGTCGTCGGCCCCGAGTGCGGGTGTTTTGCCAAGCAAGGCATATCCTGGTTTATCAAAGGAAAATATACCTGCGTCATCGGGCTTCACAGGTTGGGCAGATTGAGCTTTCGCCCTCTTTGGTGAGGATTTGAAAATGGGTCGATCCGGTCGGCTGTAGAGAGTCACATAGGCGGCGGTCTTTTCCCGCATTTCTTCCAGAATGGAGGCATGCTTTTCATCATGGGCCAAGTTCTGGAGTTGGTCGGGATCTTTCTCCAAATCATGGAGAAACTCGTAGGCGGGTTGCTGAGTGATGTACTTGGCATACATGTAGCGTTCGTGACGAACACCTTCCCACATGGGGATGGCACCGTGGTTCATCAGGTGTTCGCAAAAGAAGTCGGTTCTCCAGTCTGTGGGGGCAGTACCTTGTAGGATGGGTTTGAGGCTGCGTCCCTGGTATTTGGAGGGAACGCCCAAGCCTGCCAGATCGACCATGGTGGCGGTCAGGTCAATGTTCAGGGCCATGTGTTCGACCACTTTGCCGCGATGGTTGGAAGGCTGGCGTGGATCGTAGATGATCAAGGGAACACGCAGGGACTCCTCGAAGTGACTCCACTTTCCGGCAAAGCCCCGTTCGCCGCGATAGTAACCATTGTCAGCAGTGTAGATGACCACGGTATTGTCGGCAACGCCCTGCTCTTCCAACTTCTTCAAAACCCGCCCGATGGTACTGTCCATTCCGGTCAACATCCGGAAGCGGGCCCGGATGTTGGCGTCGTACTTTTCGGGAGTATCCCACCGCCAGAAGTAGCGGCTGCGATTCATGGATTTCCGGAGAAATTCGGGCAGAGCATTGAAGATTTCCGGGTCCCGAAGGCGAGGCAAGGGCATCTCTCCTTCGGCATACATACCGTCCACCGCCTTGGGCCATGGAAAATGTCCAATTCCGGGCCGTTTGTCGCCGTCTTCTGCGTGGGCAATGTTGAAGCTCATGGAGAGGCAGAACGGCTGATCTTTGGGTTGGGCATCGAGGAACTCAATCGCATGGTCCCCGACCAGCTCATCGACATGTCGCTTGGTTCCGTCTGGTTGTTTTTTAAAGAAAGGGGCTCTATGCAGATTCTTGAACACATCGAACATGGAACCCTTGGCTTGCATGCTGACCCCATACTTCCCGAAAAAACCAGTGCGGTAACCCGCCTCCTTCAACAAAACCGGATAACTGGTGGCCACGTTCTCACTGGAGACGGCAGGCTTTCCAAACGTGTAGCCATGGGTCCGTTCCGTAAGGCCAGTCAAGATGGATGCCCGACTGGCCGCACAGATGGACGTGGTGACGAACATGTTTTTGAACCGTACCCCACGTTCGGCCAGGGCGTCGATGTGGGGAGTCTGAATGTATTGATCTCCTGCACACCCCAACTCGTCATGTCGCTGGTCATCCACAAGAATGAAGAGGAGGTTGGGCCTAGGCTCCTTGGCTTGAAGAAGCAGGGAAGCACCAAAAGCGAAAACTGAAAGGAAACTGATTGTCTCAAAGACTGATCTCATTGTTAATTTTAGGCTAAACATATTATAGATTGATAAGGTAATGACACGTTGGTTTCCAATAATAATTTCCTGCCTTTTTCAGGCAATACAGGTTTCAGCGGAGGCTCCCTTCGAAGCGTTTTTGAGCAAACATTGCCTCAGTTGCCATGGTCC
>CAYSOI010000597.1:0-2914 GCA_964432425.1 uncultured Opitutales bacterium
TGACCCCACTAATAGACTCAACGTGCTCCTCACAGCTGCGGAACTTGGGTTAGGCGGTTAGGAAACCGCCCCTCCGAGAACTTCGTCATGACAATTGGAAATAATTTTTGAGAATCAGTATCCCCCTACTTCCAATCACTGGTCAGGATCGCCATCAGCTTTTCCACCTCTTTCACCGGTTGCTTGCATTCAAAATTCTGGCAGACAAACACTCTCGGTGAACCATCCGCAGCCGGTCTCTGATTCTCCGTGTAGGGAGCGATTTTCACAATCTTCGAAGCATCTTTCGAAGGCCGATGAACCAACACCTTATTCGGAATATACTCCTGATGGATCGCTTGAATCAGCTCTTGTGTACGGGGATCTTTCAAATCTCCGGAGATAACGATCTCCAAACTAGGCCCAGTAGCAAAATCCAAAGCCAGCATCAGTTGGGTGTAGTTATAAGGACTCTTCTCCACATCTCCGGAAAAGGCCTGCATCAACTTTGCCGCCCGGTCCTCCAACTCGGTATTGCCGGTAATTCTGGAAATCCGCAACAGGTTCAATGCCGCAACCGAATTTCCGGAAGGAATCGCTCCATCATAAAGCTCCTTGTGACGAACCAGAAGCTTTTCACCATCATCCGCTGTCATGTAAAAGCCTCCGGTTTTGGAGTCCCAGAAATGCTGAATTGCCAGCTCATTCAATTCGATAGCGGCCTGTAGATATCGGATCTCAAATGTGGCTTCGTAGAGGTTCAATAGCCCCCAGGTAAAAAAAGCATAATCTTCCAGATGCGCAGGAAGCCCAGCGGAACCTGTACGATACCGCTTTAAAAGCCGGCCATCCTCACTACGCAATTTCTCCAACACAAAATCAGCCGCCTTCGTTGCGGCCTGGATGTACTTCGGCTCCTGCAGAAGAGTTCCCGCTTTTGACATCGCGGCAATCATCAACCCGTTCCAATCCGTCAGAACCTTGTCATCCTTTTGCGGATGGATGCGTGTTTTCCTGTGTTGAAACAGCTTGTTTCGGTCTGCGGCCAATTGCTTGCGCAGGGTATCTTCCGCTATTTTCAGTTTCGCCGAATGCAGAGAAAGAGGCATTTGCAAATGAGCAATGCTCTCCCCAGTCGCCTTCCCGGTCGCTTCGTCACGGAAGTTTCCCCCCTCCCGAATGTTGTAAACTTCGGAAAAGACTTTGGCATTCTTCTCCCCGAGAATCTTTTCAATTTCTTCAGGCGTCCAAACGTAGAACTTGCCTTCCACACCTTCACTGTCCGCATCCTCCGCACTGTAAAAACCACCTTCCGGAGAAGTCATATCCCGAAGCACATAGACAAAGAGTTCCCGCACGAGGTCTGCATAACTCTCCTTCCCCGTCACTTGCCAGGCATCCAGAGCGGCCATGGCCAGAATTGCTTGATCATAAAGCATCTTTTCAAAGTGAGGTAGCAACCACTGGCGATCCGTGGAGTAGCGATGCACACCCTGACCAATGTGGTCGTAAATGCCGCCATTGCGAATCTGGGTCAGGGTGTTTTCCACCATCAACATCGCTTCCGCTTTTTTTGTTCGTTTATAATAATGGGTAAGAAAGGAAAGCTGATGCGCTACCGGAAACTTCCGCTCCCGCCCAAAGCCACCGTACTGACTGTCGTATTGGGACTGAAGTTGCCCGAAAGCTTTGTCCATCAACTCCGCCTTCACCGGATCGCCCGGTGTCCCGGCACTGATCTCCTGAAGAAATTTTGTAATCTCCCCAGCCACCTCCAGAACCTTCTCGTTATCATCCTTCCATGCATCCGAAAGCCCCACCAGAATTTGCTTGATGCCCGGCCGACCAAACTTCCCTTCCTTTGGAAAATAAGTCCCGGCAAAATACGGCTGTTTCTCCGGAGTCATGATCACCGTCATCGGCCAGCCCCCGGAACCCGTCATCTGTTGGGTCACGGTCATGTACACCGCATCAATGTCCGGACGCTCCTCCCGATCCACTTTCACACAAACAAACCGTTCATTCATTAACTTCCCCACCTCTTCATCTTCAAACGATTCATGCTCCATCACATGACACCAATGGCAAGTCGTATACCCAACCGAAAGAAAGACAGGTTTGTTCAACTTTTTGGCCTGCTCAAAAGCCTCCTTTCCCCACGGATACCAATCCACAGGATTCCGGGCATGCTGAAGCAGATACGGACTCTTCTCAAAGATCAACCGGTTGAACTCCTTCCCCCCATCCGGCGGCAACTTCGCAATTTCAGCTTGAGATGGCAAAGGCTTGCGAACTTGAGATTTCGAACCCTCCGCAGCCCATAAACTCACAGAAGAGAAAAGAAACAGCAGAAGAACGGAGAAAGGGATGAATTTGTGAGTAAACATGGAATGAAGAAATGGAGTAGGGCTTTCGCAATAGTGTGTCAACTGCCCCTATGAAAGAATGGAACCTCCCCCCAGAAACCACCCACATTAAAATGAACTGTAGACCGACTTCTGTTTACCATAGGGCACCTCTGGAAACCATTTAAACCCAAAACTCGAACGGAGCGTGGACATTCGTGTCCGCCATTTTAAAAGAACAAGCATCCCCCTTCTCTACATTGAAGACCCTCAGGGCAATGTCCTGGAATTACAGGAATGGAAACGCCCCTGACTACAAAGAATCCCTTTTTCTTCCAATCTCCCCGTTTTCTGCATTGACGAACGGCAAATCAACTCCAATCTCCCTCACCCTTCATTCTATTGCTGGAGAGGTGACAGAGTGGACGATTGTGCAGCACTGGAAATGCTGTGTACTGGAAACAGTACCGCGGGTTCGAATCCCGCCCTCTCCGCCATTGAGCTTCAAAGTAAGTGCGACATTGATGTCCACCACTGGAATCAAATAATGAATCCAAGCTCTTATCTTTGAAATGTTATGCCGAATTTTG
>CAYSOI010000598.1:0-2910 GCA_964432425.1 uncultured Opitutales bacterium
ATCCAGGGATTCTTAGAGGCGAACCTTATTACCGGCAGCCAAACTACTCCAATATGGCAAACTTTTCTCATACAAACCTGACTCGTGGTGGAGAAGTGCCTGTGATCAAGTATGATCATCATATCAAGAGTTTTATTGGACTGGACCGTTCATTGTTTCAGAGCATTCGCCGGGATGGACTGGGGAATCTAACCTTCAAGGCATGGCTTCCAAGTTTAGGGCAGACGGAGCACAATCCATGGTGGACCCGAAGTCTGGTTTTGAAGGAACATGGGGAAAAGGAATTGAAGTGTCTGATGATCAAACGCATTCCTCTTTTGGCCAGTCACCTTGGAGGCTGGGGAGTGGGTTATGATGTTTTTGAAACTACCGGACGAATTCCTTATCTTGCCATGCGGCCGAATCCTCCGAAGGTCACCTCCATTGAGTGGGAAGATACTGTTCTTAAGTCTGGCGATACAGTGACTTTTAAAGGCACAGGTTTGGCGGGTAATCCAATTGTGAAAATTGGGGATCTAGAAGTACAGAAAACCAGATCAAAAAGCAATCAGGAAATGACCTTTCAATTACCGAAGATTAAGTCTGGTAAAACCTATGATTTATTGGTGAGAAATGCAGGTTAATCTGAGGACTGGATTCCCAATGCAATTCCTGTTGGAAAAGTGATCAATTCCATTCACCCAGCAACATTTTCCAATAAGGGAGGGGACTTGCTTACAATCAAAGGTTCTGGTTTCAGTGAGAGAACACAGTTTCGTGTCGGCGGGAAAGCTGCTGAAGTGGTGGAGTTGAACAGGTTGTCTGTAGTTGTGAAAACTCCAAAACTCCCGGTCGGTAGTCATCACGTGTCAGCTCAGACCTTTTCAGGAAAACTAACTACTGCCTCACGGGCAAGGCCGAGTCTTTATTTTGGTCAGAAAGAGATGGAAGCCCTTAGAAAGCGACTCCATGAGCCGCAATTTTCCAGTTACCTGGAATGTGCAATACCTCCAACAACTGATTCCAAGCGAAGGGATCATGATATGGGGCAACGTCCTGCCATGTCTGGGCATTTTGTGAACTCAGCTCCGTATAATCTCTTTTGGCGATATGTGGCTGAAGGCAAGGATGAGTATGCAAACCGACTTCTAGAGTGGGCAGAATTCTTTGCCGATACTGGTATCCTGGATGACATTCATTTCCGGCAAGCTGGTATTTCCGCACTGGCCTATGATGTTCTCGGGGATTCGATGACACCTGAACTTCGGGACAAAGTTGAAGGGTTTCTCAGGAAAGGCATCACCTGGTATCTCAAAGCCGACAAGGAGCACGAATGGTTTCCGTCCAACACTTCCTACACCAATCCGCAGACCGGTTGTTATGCGTTAGAGGTCGCCTTTGCCCTGGATCATCAGGACCCACGTGTTGAAGAGGTCGTCTCCGCGGTTAAGCGGCGTTTATTGAAATTCATGGATGATGGCTGGCATCCCGATGGCGGAGGTGCAGAAGGATTAAGCCGAAACTTTACTTCGCTTAGCTTTTATCTACGAGCTGGAGTTCTTCTGGAGAGACACCGAGGAGACACGACACTTTTCAAGCATCCCAATTTGAAGAATGTCCATCGCCAGTTGGAAACCTTGATGGCAGGAGATAGTCATTATTTCCCGTTCCGGAATTCTCATCATGAGTTGAATGATGTGACCTCAACAGCCTTACTCTACAAGATTACTGGTAATCCTTTCTACCTGTGGGCAACCGATGCTGCCGTGAAACAAGGCGTTCAGAAAGCCAATGCCATTCGAGGACTACTGTTTCGACCTGATGGCCCAACTCCTCCTACTCCCAAGCTACCCACACTTTCCTCTCTACAAAGTGTAGGTTGGGCAGCACTTCGCAGTGACACCAAGCCGGATGCCGCATTGGTGGTTGGAGTCAAAGGTGCCGATGGTCCCATTCCCTGGCACTTTCATCGGGATGGTGGCAGCTTCGTGGTATATCAGAGTGGAACGCCTGTGTTCATTGACCCAGGTTGGAGTCCATCTTCGGCTCAGGATCACAGCATTCCGATCATCAATGGCGTGCAGCCTGACAAACGTGGTACTCTGCTGGTCGACACTTGGGAAAACAAAGATTGGCGTTTGGCTGTGGTCGATTCCTCCCGTGCCTACTCTGGAATTGAAAAAGTGCGTAGGCATATCCTGATGTTCCGGGATTCACATGTCTTTGTGCTGGATGACATCTTTGAACATGGAGCCAGCGTACAAACCAGACTCCAAACTCCACCGAAGAATTCCGGACTCACCCTTTCGAGCAATGGATTTTCCCTGCAAGTGGACGACGTGAATGCGGCAGTGAAATTCTCTGGAGTGACCAATCTTGAGATCACTCAGGAAAAGAGGCGAAGCTCCATTCCCGTTGTTGCCAAATATACTACCAATCCTGACAAGCCTTTGCTCACGATCATCACTCTCAATGGAAAACCCGCTGCCATTCATCAAGATCCCAAAAGAATTGCCATCAAACTGGAAGGGCAGTCCGCACTGTTTGAGCAAACTTCCAAAGGTTGGGCTTTTGTTCCCAAAGGTGGCAAGCCTCTGTATTCAGATCTTCCCAACGAAACCCGTGAAGTCCTTTGCATCAAAGCCAAAAAGGCACCCAAAGTGGACGGCAATTTGAATGACAAAATCTGGAAGTCCGCTCCATCGGGCCCCGACTTTATTGATCTGCCAGGCTGGCGTGGAGAATCCGTTGCTCCCAAACATGGAACCAAGGTGCAATATGCCTGGGATGAACAATACCTTTATGCTGCCATTACTTGCCAGGAACCCAAACCCGAATCCTTGGTTGTTACCAAAGTGAGTCCCGCTCAATTTGTCGAAGATGACGACCATCTCCGCCTCGGCTTCCTTAACCTTCCAGGCGGTGCCAGCA
>CAYSOI010000599.1:0-2910 GCA_964432425.1 uncultured Opitutales bacterium
TTGGGTAAGCCACTTCTGTCCATGGCGTAAAGATACGGCTCAAACCAGCGGAGAGTAATGGTCCGTTGGTCACTGCGAAAAGCAAGATCACTCCGACAAAGGCCAAGGCCCAGGTTGCGGGCTTCTTCAGCACACTGAAATCAACGATCTTGCCGGGCTCCAGTTTTTTGGCAGCACCTTCTGCATTTCGTTGGGTCAATTCCACTAGGGAGGAACTACCTGTTGCGGAGTCCGCATTGCTGAACTGAACAGCAGTGACCAGAATACTTTCCATCCCGCCCTGATGCTCTTCAATTTCCAGAGCCGTTCTTGTGGCATCGAAACTACGAAGATGCTGCCAACCCTGTTGCCAGGCTTTATATAAAGAGACAAAGGCAAGAACAGCCAGGATGGCCGCACGACCAACTGAAGGCAGGTAGGTCAACCAATCGATTGCCATACCAACTAGGAAGAGAGGGACCGCCCAACGGCAGAAAGCCAGCAGGCCGGCAATTTGGTGTTTGCGTTGTTGACGGCTCCAGACTGTACGAAGGCTCGATCCGAGGGCGGAGGCTTGGAAATCGTTGGTCATGGTAGGTCAAACTTTCTCCTAAAGATCCATTCCGCTCCAAGTAAACCAATCAGTAGCAAAGCAACAATGCCATTGTCCCAAAGTGGACGCTCCGATTGAACTTCCGTAGTTACCAGGCTGTCGTTCACAAGTTCAGAGAGTTTGGGTAAGTCCTGTATCCCAAGATTGGCTCCACCCGTAAGGTCCGCGATACGTTCCAAGTGGGCAAGATGCATGCCCGTATCCATCAACTCCTGTCTGACCTCATTCACCTGAAACTCTGTGGTGCTGGAGATTTCCAGATCGTTTTCATTCGCTTCAAGTCGATATCGGCCGGGACCCGAAGGTGCGAAGTAACCCTCGTAGAGGCCGGGTTGAGATCTGTCGGGGCGAAGACTGACAAGTTGCTTGGTGGGTAGTTCACCGAGACTGGTGACATACACCTCAAACATGGGTTGTACGACTGGCTCATAGCTGTCATCCAGAACATTTGCATAGAGACGGCACTGGTCCTCGACTTCGTAGACGGACCGGTCGGTTTCCAGGCGGATGCGTTTGTGTTCCCCCATTAACCGGGAGAGCGTCATAAACTGGATGCACTGTGACCAAACCCTCCAATGGTACTTGTCGCCAGTGCGGTAGCGAAGTCGCCAGAGTCGGTCGGAAGCGATGGACATACATTTACCTGTTCCGTAACGTTGCCAGGCGACCAACGGATAACCCTGATCTCTGTCAGTGCTATCGGAGAGAACTGCAAGTACGGTCGCACCAGGTTTGGCAGAGAGTAGTGGCGGTAATTGGTCCATCGGGGCCATCCGTCTCCAAACCCGATCATTGAGTTCATGCTCGTTTTCGAGGTTCATGACAAGACTGCTTCGGCCTTCAGGAGTCAGTACTGGATAAACAGTTTCCGCTAAATTTTCCCAACCCGAGTCAGGGTCAAATCTGACTGGCAACATGGTCTGCACAGATGTACCTGCATAGGAACCTGGAGAATGCATGGGGCCACAAAGCATCAGGAGCGAAGCCCCCTGGTCGCGAATGAGTTCTTCCAGAACCTCCAGTTCCTCCGGTTTGAAAAACTCTGCATCGACATCACCAAGGATCACGAGGTCATACTGGAAGGCTTCGTCACGGTTTTCAGGGAAACGTTCGATGTGTTCTGAAGAGTTCCGGGCAATTTCAGGACCTGCATTGGAAGCAATAAAGGTGGCGTTGATTCGTGGATCGCGTTCTAGAATTGCACGAAGATAGCGAAACTCCCACCGGGCATTTCCCTCAATGTAGAGTACGTTGACCTTTTCGTTTACGATCCGAATGCTTCGGGAAACACGGTTGTTGGCTGTGGAGACTTCGTTGTCAAAAGGCTCGATGGATACTTCAATCAAGGCGGCACCTTTCTCATAAACGTCCACCTTGAATTCAGCTTCTTCAAACTGAACTCCGCCGTCGAAAAGAACAGATTTAGAGTCCACCCGGCGACCATTCAAGAACACCGAAAGCCTGGCTCTTCGTTTTTCGTAACCTTTGGATTCGATCTGGACACGAACCGGCACGTTGTCTCCCGAGTACGCGACCTCCTGCATCACAATGTTGCGAATGCTGACATCATCTGGCTCGGTCAGTCCAATCGGTACAGTGTAGACTGGGATGTTGCGAGCACCAAGGTCCTGGAGGACGGCCTCAGAGCGTTGGGAAGTGGAATTGTCAATGCCGTCTGAGATCAAAATAATGCCCGCTGGAGGAATCGCACCAGAGCTGGCCACAGCTTCAAGGGAAGCGGAGATGGAAGTGCCTGTTTCCTTGGCCTCCAGTTTGGTTAGTTCTTCCTTGGACACCGCTGTGGAATCGGTGATCAAACGAGGGGCTTCACCAAAGGTGTGGTAGCTGACATCCAAGGACTGGTTCAATGATTCAAAGACTTCGGCACCCAACTGCGTCATGACGGCTTTACCAAGATCGAGGCGGGAGGATGCTGCGATTTGCTGGCGTTGGTTGGTATCCAACTGCATGACCATGCGGTCGGGCTCGGTTTTGTCCTGCATGGAAACCATACCCAAAGCTATGGCAGCAGAGACAACATCCTCCGGCAGTTTCCTCTGATCTTTCATCGACATACTTTCGGACACGTCGAGCAGAACGGGTAAGCTGCGAACCTTAGTTTGCTTTTCGGTAACAAGGGCGGTGGGTTCCAGCAAAGTGGCGACAACCAGGGCAAGGACTATGATCCGGGCAATGCCGAGGAAAGCTCTTAACCCAATTGGCAATCCCCATGATCGTCGATAAAGGTAAAAACTCAGGAGTCCGATCCCGGCCAGGATGGCCAACAGAAGACCATTGGGCAAAGGACGGGCCAGGAA
>CAYSOI010000600.1:0-2905 GCA_964432425.1 uncultured Opitutales bacterium
AGCGATCCACTTGCTCCGGCCCCATGAGCATATACTCTGCCGTGTTGTTGAAGTGGTAGGGCTTTTCGGGATCCTTGGGCAGATTGTCGATAAGTTTGATTCGGAAGCCAATGAGATCCCGAATGGTGTTCTCGTACTCGAAATTGGTCAAACGCCGAACCAGAGGAACTCTCTTTTCGTGTTTGTCTCCAGCAACCGCTTTGCGAAGGCCGGCATTGATCCATTTGACTACATCATGCCGGGCAGTTTCCTGAGGTTGCTGCTCATCTTCGGGAGGCATTTCACCGCTTTCCAAAGCTTCCAAAACCCGCTCCCAGATTTCGAGATTCTTCTCAGCAAAGGCATCCTCGCCAAAATTATGTAAAGTCACCTTGCCTTTGCTCTTCTCGGGACCATGGCAACGGATGCAGTTTTCCTTGAGGAAACTTTGGACAGATTCATGAGTGAGGTTCGCAAAAGCTGTAGAAGCCCATGCGAACATACCTAATATGTAAACAAATCGAAGCATTGAAAAAAATCACGCAATGTCGCTGAGACGCAGAGAATGAAAATGTTGGAATATAGCCTTTAGCCGATAATTACAAAAGATCATTATTATTATCGCCTAAAGGCTATACTCCAACTGGGATTTCTTAGTAGAAAGCTGCCGTTATTTAACCACAAAATCCCTCATCCCTTTTGGTGTATTTTGAGTATTTCGTGGTAAAAATTACTGTTCCAGCAGTTTCACCATGGCTTTCCCCATAGCTTCGCCGATGTTCATGTAGGTTTCCGCATTGCCACTGTAGTGACCATTGGATGACCCACCTTTGGACAAAGGATGAGAGTATACGGTAGCGACATTACCTTTAAATTCAGGGTACTTCCCGGTTTCGCCATCGACAGCGAGTTGGGCTTCGAGAATCTTGCCATCATTGCCCTCAGAACCTTTCTGCGTTTGTCCAAGCGTGGCACAAACAAAGTTCGCATTGGGGGCATCAAAATCCTTCCGGAGTTGCTTGATCAAATGCACCAGATTGACTTCATAACGCTGAGCGTGTCCAGCGTTGTAGCGATCCTTATCCCCCTGCCAGAAGAAGAACCCGGCCACTTCGTATTCCTTGGCACCTGGATAGTATTTATCCAACTCTGAAAGCACTTTTTTCGCACGGGCAATGTCTCCGTCGTACTGCATTCCGGCGTACCATCCGATCGGCTTGGGCTCTGTGCCTTTTTCCCAGCGAAGTGGAGACTCTTTGTAGCCTGCATAGACATAGGTTTTCTTCTCCTTGGTCTTCTTGTCGATATCTTCAAATTCAAACCCTTTGCTGCCTGGAGGCAACAGATCCCAACTGAGACTCCGGTTACCAATGCAACTTTTGAGAATGAGTACCGGAGCTTCGGTTGCTTCGCCGACATAATGCCCGATTCCAATCTCGGGACCTACGGCCCGACCTTTGATGGTCATAAACTCGTTATTCAGGACTCTGGCACCACCTGTGCCACTCCCCATGACCCGAACATTGCGAACGTCCTTACGCTCGGTCCAGTTTCCTTCCCCATCAACCAGATACGGGTAAAGACCTTTAGATTTCACAGCGTGTTCCAAACGGCCATCCTGATCACCCGCAATTTTGCCAAACCCCAACATATTGGACTGCCCCAGAAGAATGTAGACCTGAACAGGCTTGGACATATCGGCGTCTTTGCCATCAGGGTCTGGCAGCTCAGCTGATAGGGGCTGGAGAATGAATCCCAACAGAGCAGGGAGTAGCAGGAGAATGGAGGTTTGTTTAGTTTTCATATTATCAAAAGAAAAATTTGTTATCTGAAGATAGATCCAAGCTTCAATCCTACGACAATGCATTGTCATGCTTCTGCGCAATTCTATCGCTCATTTACGACAGCAAGCTCAGGCTGCCAGAGAAGTTTCTTTAGCTCAAGATGTCCCGAACCACCTTCGCTGGCAAGACACCGGTGAGGCGTTGATCGAGGCCTTGAAACTGGAAGCTGAGCTTATTGTGATCAATGCCAAGTTGGTGGAGAAGGGTGGCGTGGAGGTCGCGGATGGGGACGGAGTTATAGGCGACATTGTAGGAGAAATCGTCGGTCTCTCCATAGGTGGTACCGCCTTTGATTCCGCCGCCAGCCAGCATGCCGGAGAAGCACCTCGGGTGGTGGTCACGACCGTAGTCGGTGGGGGTCAGTTTGCCTTGTCCATAGGAGGTTCGTCCGAACTCGCCAGCCAGGACGATGAGGGTGTCGTCAAAGAGTCCATTGGCTTTGAGATCCTGAATCAAGCCGGCAAAAGGTTGGTCAATGTCAAAGGCTTGCCCGGGAAGTTGCTTTGGAAGAATGGAGTGGTGATCCCAGCCTCGGTGGAAGAGCTGCACAAAGCGGACTCCTCTCTGCACCATGCGGCGAGCCAGCAAGCAGTTTCGAGCAAAAGAACCACTCTTGTGAACTTCGGGTCCATAGAGATCCATCACAGCTTTGGACTCGCCATCGATGTTGGTCAATTCCGGAACGGATGCCTGCATGCGAAAAGCCATTTCCTGCTGGGCGATGGTGGTGTTGATTTCGTTGTCACCAATCTCTTCGAAATGCTTGCTATTGAGCTTCCCTGTGACGTCGAGCATCTTGCGGCGTATATCCGAGTTAATGCCCTTGGGATTGGACAGGAACAGGACAGGATCGCCAGAACTCTGGAAGGCCACTCCCTGGTGTTTGGTCGGAAGCGGACCACTTCCCCACAAGCGGCTGTAGAGTCCTTGAACATTGCGTTGCCCCCCTGTCCAGTAGGCGGAAGTCAGGACGATAAAGTCGGGCAAATCCTTGTTCATTGTGCCCAGCCCATAACTCAGCCAGGAACCCATGCTGGGACGTCCTGGATTCTCGGAGCCTGTGCAGACAAAGGTCTTGGCAG
>CAYSOI010000601.1:0-2904 GCA_964432425.1 uncultured Opitutales bacterium
GGATTACTGGAATGATGGAGAGTTGGAGTGCAGAATCGTGTTCACCCTCAGGGTGAGTCTACTTCCTTCACTCCAGTACTCCTTCACTCCAGTACTCCAGTACTCCAATGTTCTTCTTGGGAATCAGGAGTATAACCTGCTCCAAACTGTGCAACTTAGGTTTCGGGGTTTCCTGTGGTAGAGGCGGACAGGAATGTCCGCCCTCCCATGATTCCTCTTCGTCTTGCGACGATATCCGGGCCAGATAGTTTATTGAGCGGAGTTGCTGAGTTCCACGGTGCCGTCTTCGCGAAGGGATAATTGCATATGGCTGACTCGTTTGGCAACTCCGGTTTCGGTATCGACACCCCCTCGGGAGAGAGTCAGGTTCTGGCCGTTGAGAAGGATCAAGTCGACTTTTCTGGAGACATCCAGTTCGACTGTTTCGCCTTCTTCGAAGGACTTGCTGAGGAGAACTTTTTGGGTCGCGGAATCCTTGGCCACCACCTGGACATTTCCCTTGGCCACAAAGCTGACCATCTTGTTGGGTTTGGGCTCCTCTGGCGCAGAGGGAGTTTCGATTTCAGTCACAGGGTCCTCGGCGGGTTGGGTGGCGGCGGTCAATTCCTCGGCAGGCCTTTCGTAAATGACTTCGACCTGGGCTCCTTCTTCGTAGCGGCCGTGGGATTTGAGTTTACCTTCAGCATCCCAGCGAATTTCCATTCCGTGCTTTTGGTTGTTTCGGTAATGAATCTCCGCCATTTTCTCGCCATTGGAGTGCCAGGATCGGTAAACCCCTTCGTTTTTTCCAAAATTGTAGGACGCTTCGGTGCTCAGTATGCCATTGTTGTGCCAGGTCTTGGAGACTCCATGGATTTTGCCATTGGCGTAGTTGGTTTCGCTCATCATTTGACCATTGGAGTGCCAATTTCGGGTCAGGCCATGGCGTTTACCGTTCTGGTAATTGGCTTCGAGCCGTAAGGTGCCCGTCTCATCCCAGCTCTTCTCCACGCCTTCTTTCTTGCCGTCGTCATAATGACTTTCGGCCATGGGGGACCCGTCGTCATATTTGGCTTCAAACTTACCGGATAACGGCTCCTCGCTGTTCTTATTATAATAGAGACCGCCCCGGTACACCAAATCACTGACTTTCTTTGGCTCAGGTTTGGGAGTTGGTGGTACTGCAGGTGGCTCGGGAGCGGAAGGAGCGGGTTCAGGCTCGGGGCTCTCATCGACGGCCAAATTTTGTGGGTCTGACTTGGGGCCACAGCCTCCAAGAAGGTAGAGCAAGGAAAGGCAAAGAAGAGGGGGAAAAAGGAATCGGGAAAATTTCATGATCACTTGTTGGGTTCAGTTTTCGGAGTTTCGGTCTGGGATGGAGCTTCTCCGGCAGTCTCGGAGTCCGCTCCAGTTTTGGAAAACAATTTGGATCGGGAGGTACCGGTCTGGCAACAACTGGGCGTCTCGCCTTCTTCTTTGGAATCGGCCGACTCTTGTGGAAAACATCCGGCCAACATTAGAAGACAAGAAACCATCGCTGGAATAACATAGAATTTCATCGTTCAAATATGGTGGGAATCCTTAAAAATCTAGCAAGGGCAAAGCTTCGGCTCCGCAAAGCCGCTTTTTTCCATTGATTTCATCGTTTGCATACCTAACTTGACCCCCCCAATTTGGAAAGGACTCCCGTTCCTTCCAGCAAATCCCCAGTACACCTAATCTGAAATATGAGTAAAAAAGTAGGCATTATCGGTGCCGGCGGCATGATGCAATATCACGCTGCCGGATTCATTCAAGGAGGTGCAGAGATTGTCGCCATAGCAGACATGAATCTCGAAGCTGCACAAAAAGCTGCCAAACAATACGAAGCCCGTGCCTTTGACGACGTGGCAACCATGTTGGCAGAAGGGGGAGTCGACGCGGTCTCCATCATCACCCCGAATAAATTTCACAAACCTCTGGTCATCCAGGCACTCGAAGCTGGCAAACACGCTTTCTGTGAAAAACCACCAGCGCTCAATGCCGCTGAAGTGGAAGAAATGAAAGCGGCGGCAGAACAAGCCGACAAAACGCTGATGTTCAATTTCAACAACCGTGCCCGGCCCGAGTCCTACGCCATGATGAACTACATCAAAAATGGCGACGTCGGCACGATCAACTCCGCACAATGCCAATGGATTCGCCGCACCGGCATTCCAGGTTTTGGCGGCTGGTTCACCAACAAAGCCCTCTCCGGAGGTGGCCCCCTCATCGACTTGCTCCACATGCTCGACCTTGGCCTCTTCTTCATGGACAATCCGGAGCCGGAGTGGGTACTGGCCCAGACTTTCAATGATTTCATCCAGGACAAAGGTTTCAAAGGCCCATGGGGCATTCCCGATGTGGAAGATGGCGTTACCGACGTGGAAAGTGCAGTTCACGCCATGATCCGCTTCAGCACCGGCCAAGTCATCACCTTCCGCAATTCCTGGGCTGAAATGAATCACCGCGAAGAAGTCTCCGTGGTCTTCCAAGGCACCAAAGCCGGTGGCAAAGTGGAACGCCTTTTTGGAATCGATGGGCTCGACGATACGGCCATCGACACCTGCGAACTCTACGTCCAGGAAAACGGCAACTCCGTCAACCGCAGCATCATTACCGAAACCTGCGAAGATATGGGCCGCATTCGTTCTGCGGAAAACTTCATCCGCACCATCGAAGGCGAAGAAGCTCCGCTCAATACCCCCGAGCAAGCCCTCAGCCTGATGAAGATCATCGATGCGACTTACGAGTCAGCAACCTCAGGAGCCCCCGTTAAAATTGGCTGAGGCTCCCCCACTCTCTTTATTAACACGTAAACATAAGAACTAACCCTAGAAACACTCAGAAAAATGGCTAGACCCGTTACCCTCTTCACCGGCCAGTGGGCCGACCTTTCCATCAATG
>CAYSOI010000602.1:0-2904 GCA_964432425.1 uncultured Opitutales bacterium
GATTATCACCCGTTTCGAAAGGTGGATTCGAAGGAAGCTTGGGCAGAGAGAAAAGCACACATCGTGGACCGCATCAAAGTCGGGGCGGGACTCTGGCCAGAACCTACCAAGACCCCACTGAACGCCGTTGTTCGGGATACCATCAAGTTCAGTGATTTCACCATTTCCAAAGTCTATTTCGAATCCTTCCCAGGGCACTTTGTCACGGGTAGTCTTTTTGAACCTGCAGGGGAATCTCTGAAGAACGGCCTCAAAAAGGGCAAACGTCCCGGAGTTCTTTGCCCACATGGTCACTGGCGGGATGCTCGGTTTTACCACACCCATGAAGTCCGGGCCAAACAGCTGATCGCCTATGGAGAGGAACGCTTCATGAATGCCGCCTTCAATCACATTCGTGCCCGCTGTATCCAGTTGGCGAGAATGGGTTGCGTGGTGTTTCAATACGACATGCTGGGCAATGCCGACTCAATTCAATTTCCGGAACATCGCCAGGGATCTCGGAAACATTTGGAAAGCAAAAAACTCGGCAAATGGGGACTGCAAAGCACCATGGCGGCGGCACATTTGCAGACCAACTTCGGTATCCAAACCTGGAACAGTGTTAGGGCTCTTGATTTCATCTCCAGCATCAAGGGCGTGGATGATACCCGACTACTCGTGACCGGTGCCAGTGGTGGCGGAACGCAGACTCAAATGCTGGCCGCCATTGATGACCGCATTGATGCCTCCTTCCCCTGCGTCATGCCTTCCACGGCAATGCAGGGAGGTTGCACTTGTGAGAACACCTACTACCTGCGAATTGGCCAGGGCAACATGGATATCGCCGCCGCCGTAGCTCCACGACCTCAGGGCATGACTGCGGCCGATGACTGGACCATTGAACTCGAAACGAAAGGCTATCCCGACCTCGTGGCTCTGTATGACATGGTGGGTGCGAAAAACCGATTTCAGGCCCACTTCGACATCCATTTCAAGCACAACTACAACCACGTCTCCCGTACACACATGTACAACTTCACCAACCGCCACTTCCAACTCGGTTTTTCCGCCCCAGTTCTGGAACAGGACTTTCCCATGATCGAGAAGGAGCAACTCACCGTCTGGGGAAAAGGTCATCCTGCACCTGGTGAAAAAGGTGGTCCTAAAGTTGGCGAGGAACACGAAAAAGAACTTCTCAAATGGTGGACCTCTGATGCGGAGAAACAATTGGCCGACCTCTCCAAATCCAAAAAAATCCTCCAGACTGCTGCAGAAATCATGATTGGTCGGAAGTTGCCGGATTCCAGTGAAGTCGGCAGTGAATTGCTCATTGGCTCGACTTCCGAACAGATCGAGCACACCAACCTTCGCATCCTCAACAAGACGCACGACGAAGTCATTCCAGCCCAGCATCTCAAACCTGCAAAATGGAATGGCCAGACCGTTCTCTGGATCTTCCCGGAAGGCAAAGCGAGTTTGGAGAGCGACTACTCTCAAGCCGGCAAACTACTCGACCAGAGGTATGCCATCCTGGTCCCGGATCTTTTCGGCCAGGGCCAATCCAAACATTCAGATTTCTCCACCTGTGAAAACCCAAGAGTTCAATACCCAGGAGACGCGACCAAGCCCGGCTCCTCCTGGCGGCTCTCCTCTGTTTATTACTATGGTTACAACCATTCCCTCTTCGCCAAACGAGTGCATGACATCCTGACCTGCGTCACCTATCTTCAATCACAAAAAGGCAATTCACAGATACACCTGATCGCAGGATCCGGAGCAGGACATTGGGGAGCCGCGGCCCGAGCCATTGCTGGCAACAAAATCCACAAAGCCGCCATCGATACCTCCAACTTCCGCTTCAGCAACCTCGACTCCGAATGGGATGCCGACTTTCTTCCCGGTGCTGTAAAATACGGAGACATCGCTGGCTTACTGAGCCTCTCTGCTCCACATTCACTCCTCCTTGTTGATCAGGATCCAAAGCTTCAAAGCCGTCTACAGAAAGTCTACTCTGTGTCCAAAGGATCGCTGACTATTGGTAATAGAAAAACTGAGACTGTTGTTGGAGAACTGATCGATTATATCCTGAAATAACCATTATGGAGCGGCGATCTCCAGGTCGCCGGATGAACTAAAAATTTCCTGCTATAATTCGGTGACCTGGAGATCGCCGCTCCCAAAAGTGTCAGAAGAAATGAAATTCAATACTCTCAAGTTTTACAATCCTTGGATTGAGATTGAATTCAAAAAAAACAAGTTGCCTCACTGGGAACAAACCGGAGCCACCTACTTTGTCACCTGGCGAACTGCAGATTCCTTACCCCAACATTTCCTTGAACAACAACAGACAGATAAGGACTTCTTTTTATCCCAACACCCCAAACCTTGGGACACCGAGATCCAAGAAGAATGCAACCTGACATTCACTGCGAAATTGGAGGAGTATTTGGATTCTGGACATGGTGAATGTCTACTGAGAAATTCAGAAAATGCAGACATTGTTCGGAAGGCATTACTGCACTTCGATAATGAAAGGTATTCCATGATCAGTTTCATCGTGATGCCTAATCATGTACATGTTGTCTGTGCAATGCATCCAGATTGGTCATTGAGGAAAGTGATTCAATCATGGAAAAGTCAATCAGCTAGACTGATCAATCTAGCCAATGGAAGGATTGGTGAGTTTTGGCAAAAAGATTACTTCGACAGAATCATTCGAGACCACAAACACTTGGGTCGATGTGTAAGATACATTCGAAAGAATCCTGTGAAGGCAAAATTGAAAGCGGGTGAATACATTCTATACGAAAACGATTTGGCAAAAGTTCTGTAATCGCTGAAATTCGGAGGGGCGATCTCCAGGTCGCCCAGTTAGCCCAAGTTCCGCAGCTGTGAGGAGCACGTTGAGTCTATTAGTGGGGTCAC
>CAYSOI010000603.1:0-2903 GCA_964432425.1 uncultured Opitutales bacterium
ACAAAGAACGAAGAACAAAAATATCATGAGCAGAAAATTACGCATGGGAATGGTTGGTGGAGGCCGCGGAGCCTTCATCGGAGGTGTTCACCGCAGAGCTGCTGGCCTTGATGGTGGCATCGAACTCGTCGCAGGAGCCTTCTCCTCCGACCCTGAAAAATCCCGCCTCTCCGGCGAAGACCTCTTCCTCGATCCAGCACGGGTTTATGGATCCTACCAGGAAATGGCTGAAAAAGAAGCTGCCCTTCCTGCGGACCAACGCATCGACTTCGTCACCGTCGTGGTGCAGAATCACCTTCACTTCCCTGTCGCCAAGTGCTTCCTCGAAGCCGGCATCAACGTCATCTCCGACAAGCCAGCCACATACAACCTTGAAGAAGCCAGGGAGCTGAAGAAAATCGTCGAAAAATCCGGCAAAGTTTACGCTCTCACTCACAACTACACCGGCTACCCAATGGTCAAACTGGCCAGGGAAATGATCGAAAATGGCGACCTCGGCAAACTCATCAAAGTGGTCTGTGAATACCCACAAGGCTACGCCATCACGGCTCTTACAGGAGAAGACAAAGCGATCGCCAACTGGCGGGCCAACCCGGAAATCTCCGGAGCCTCCAACTGCATGGGCGACATCGGCACTCACGCCGAGAACCTTGTCCACTACATCACCGGACTGGAAATCGACGAACTTTGTGCCGACCTCTCCACCTTCATTCCAGGCCGCACTTTGGACGACGACGGCAATGTCCTCGTCCGCTTCAAAGGCGGAGCCAAAGGCATCATTTACGCCTCCCAGGTTTCCAATGGTGACGAGAACGACCTCAACATCCGCATCTACGGCACCGACAAGTCCCTCGAATGGCACCAGGAAGATCCCAACGAGTTGATCGTCAAAGACGCCCGTCAACCTCGCCAGATCTACCGCCGCGGTAACGGCTACATCACCGGAGCCGCCGCCGACCACACCCGCATTCCTTTCGGACACCCCGAAGGCTTCATCGAAGCGTTCGCCAACGTCTACAACTGTGCCGCCGAAGCCATCCGCGACGAAGTCGAAGGCAAATTCCCCCGCGAATCCGGCTACGACTTCCCCGACATCCGCGACGGCATCATCGGCATGGCCTTCATCGAAACTGTAGTCGCCAGCTCCAAGTCCGACCAGAAATGGGTCAAATTTCCTGAAATCGACTAAGCACTCCGCTTAGAGATTTTCTCCCAAGTACAAAAGGGACGGAAAGGACCAAAGAAGCGTCATGGCTTAGGTCCCTTTCGTCCCTTTTTGATTTTTAATGGATGCATTTCATTAAGAGCAATTGCTTAGGCAAAATACGCATTTGACAGAACATCGGTAGCGTATACGGTATCACAATGGAGGCAGTTCTAGATACCTGTGTAATTTATTCAGGATTGTATTCCACCGAAGGAGCATCTTTTGAAATTCTCAGTCTAGTTGGCAAAGGTGATCTCACCCCGGTGATTTCCAATTCATTGATCTATGAATATGAAGGAGTACTCAAAAGAAACTGCAAAGCCTTGTTACTTTCACTGGAAGAAATTGACCGATTTCTTGATGGTATATGCGTTGTAGGAAACCAAGTGGAAGTGTCCTTCATGTGGAGACCTCACTTGAAAGATGCTGACGATGAGCATGTACTTGAGCTCTCTGTTGCCTCGAACAATAAGGTTCTACTTACGCAAAACATCCAAGATTTTAAATGTGCAGTCGATTTGGGAGTATCCGTGTACACTCCAAGAGATTATTTAAACAAAAGGAAAGAATCATGAGTAGTTTAACCGTTAGAATCCCAGAGTCCCTTCACAATGGTTTACGGGATGTCTCGAAAAAGGAGGGTGTCTCCATCAACCAGTTTATTGCCTTGGCTGTTGCGGAGAAAATCTCTGCGATTCACACCTACGATACGATCAATGAAAGAAAGCAAAGAGGTAAACAGTCGGATATTCTGGATGTTCTTGCAAAAGTGAAATCCAGACCGCCTTTACCGGGTGATGAATAATCTCATGATCATAAAGAGTTGAGAGTAGGAACTTTAAGATCCATCATCCGGCAAAACCAACTGCCAAGATCAAGTTTTGAGAAATAGGTCGTGAAGGATTTTAAATTTCTTCTGTTTAAATGAAGACCTTAGAATATCACTTCGATTCCGATTCCTGCTTCTTCTGCACATTCTTCATTTCGTCAGCATATCTTTGGCCAAGGAGCTTCATACTCTTTGCATCAAAATGCCAACGGTCCATACACTTGAGGCCTTCGGAATGAACAAAGCTCGTTGATTCGACAGCATCGGGAAGTTTGGCTACCTGCTCGTTGATCAGAGGTACATTGTTCACTTGTCCAGCAATGAAAGGTAGATCGTTGATGCCAAGATCGGAACGAAGGTTTTGGATAAAAAGTTTCAACTTCTCAAGGTACTCGGAATCCTTCGCATCTGATTCCCCTTGATGCCATAGTACACCCTTCAGGACACCAGTTTCCATGGCTCCTTTCGTTCTCCGAATAGCATCGTCATAAAATTTGGTACCTTTGGCCCACTGCTTGATGCTGGAACCGCCCTTTGCATTGACGATGAGCCCAATGGAAACGTTACAGTCATCTTTCAACATTGATTGGCTGAAGGTGTAGCCAGGATTCATCTTTTGCATTCCTAGCCCTTTACGTATGGTTGAATACCGATTGAGAGGGTTTTTGGCAGGCTCCCATTGGTCACTATTATTCAGCAAATATACCCGATCAATGACACCAGCTTCCTCTTGCGTGAAAGGTGCTCGTCCAGCCATGTTGGATTGGCCAATCAGAAGGTAGATGTGGAGCTTCTCTTTGGGGCCATTGTAGGCTGGTGCTGACTTTTGAGCATCAAGTGATGAGAGGAGTGGCAAGGCAAGGAGAA
>CAYSOI010000604.1:0-2903 GCA_964432425.1 uncultured Opitutales bacterium
TCGCGGCTGGAGCCTTTATCGCGGGCCTCACCAATGTTGCTACGGTTTCGGGAGGGGCAGGTCCCGACCGAATTGGACTCTCCTGCATGGCTGAGGAATTAGGCAAAGGTAGCGGATTTATTGGCTCTCACGGAATCGGCCATGGTGCATCTGCTGGAGGCATGTCCTCGGAAGAATGTCATGCCCGAATCCGTCGCAAATGCCTGGAGAAGTTGGCCAAGTTTATCCGGACTCTGGAATCCGTACCCGAAGGCGATGGCACCATGCTGGACAACACGCTGGTCATCTATCTGTCCGACTCCGCAGAAGGCCACCACCCGATTTGTAAAGAATGGCCCTTCATCATCATCGGAGATCTAGGTGGTCGCCTAAAGCTAGGAAATCGCTACCTCCGCTATCCATGGTACGGAAAACAAGGCCACCGCACCCTCGCCAACCTCTACATTTCCCTCCTCCATGCCGTCGGCGAAAAGGTAAACACCTTCGGCGTTCCCGATTTCCAGCTCAAGGATCTGGACCAAACCGGCCCTCTTGCGGAAATCATGGTGTAAAAATGATCAGTCAGATAGGACAGGTCCGACTGATCGGACTGATCAGTTTACTAGTAACCATTGCCAACGCCGAGCACAGGGCGGCCCTGGTGATCGACAACCATGCCTACAAGCACACACCTCTGAAGCTAGAGCCACTCGACCTGGCCCCAATCATGCAGAAACTGGAAAGCTATGGTTTCCAGACGCAGGTCTGGCAGAATACGGACAGCAACAAGTTGAAGTATGGTGTCAGGGACTACCCGTGGACCACACCGGTGGCCGGGACACATCTGCTCTATTATCGCGGGCAGGTATCTCCGGGCAATGACCGCAAAAGTCTCCTGCTCATGGATATCAACGCTCAAGCCGGTCGTGGAACCAACCTCAATGATTTGCTGAAAAACCTCTCCACCAAAGGAGGCAGTGCCCGGAACCTGATCGTTCTGGATGTGCCCAAGAAGCCCAACGTGGACATTGAAGTTCCCGATGGTTGTACCCTCCTGTACGGGAATGTGGACGCAGCTCTGAAAACCTTATCGAAAACCCACTCCCAAGCCATTTCCCCACCCGAAAAGTTTGTTCAGGGCAGCAAAGTTGGGGATGAATGGGTGAATGCACAAGGCATGGTCTTTTGTTGGATTCCTCCCGGCAAGTTCACCATGGGCAGTCCAGAAAGTGAGAAAGGCAGATTTCCCGATGAGACTCAACGTGAGGTCGACATCAAAGAAGGTTTTTGGCTCTCAAAGTATGAATTCATCATGGCTCACAGGAAAAGCAACGCCCACCGATCAGCGGTAGGGAAACATAAACTCCACCCGCTCAACATGGTCAGTCAGTCCAAAGACATTGTTACCAGAACCGTGAGACCCATCACCAAGGAAGAGCATGCCAAAGGTCGCCTTCCCACAGACTGGGAATATGCAATCCCCTCCGAGGAACAATGGGAATACGCAGCCAGAGCTGGATCGAAAACGACCTACTACTTCGGGAATGAATTGGCTCAACTTCCCAAACACGCCAACTTTGCCGACAAAGCCATGTATGATTCAAAAGACATCTATTCCAATCATGCCCATCGCACTTTGAATGACGGCATACCCAAGCTGGCTAAAGTCGGTCAGTTTGCACCCAACCCATGGGGACTTCATGACATGCACGGCAATGTTTCCGAATGGACTGACTCTGCGGTGATCAAAGGAGGTTCCTGGCTCTCCACTCCGCAGAACCTTCGCTCCGCCTACCGACACAAACTAGGCGACCGTGATCAACGCAACTATGTGGGAGTACGCCTGGCCATTCGCAAAGTCAGCCCCAACCCAAAGAAAAAGTGAGACACCCCATTGCCCACCTCCTCGCTTTGCTGGGCGTTTGTGTCCTAGCTCAAGCAGAAGAAAGCCCACTCTTCGAAGTCAACATCCTGGCCCAGGAAATCAATGAAGGCATGGAAATGGCTATCGACAAAGATGGCCGCGTCTTCCTGGCGGAGCGTAAGGGAAAGGTGAAACTCTATACTCCTGCAACGAAGACGACCACCGAACTCATTGACCTAAAATCCGATACACGGGGAGAATCGGGCCTCATCGGCATCGCACTGGATCCCAACTTTGAGGAAAACCATTGGATCTATCTGTACCACACAGTTCCTTTCGAAACCCAACAAGGCCCATACCTGGAACACCACTTAGGCCGGTTTACCTTCGAGGATGGAAAGATTGATCCTGCGTCCGAGAAAATCCTGTTGAAGGTCAAAGCCGGTTCAAAGAAACGAATTCATGAAGCAGGCTCCATTGCCTTTGATGCGGAAGGATTGCTCTATCTTTCCGTTGGCGACAATCAGATCCGTTCGGAATATCTGTTTTCCTGCAAAACTTCTGCCAATAGCAATGATCTACGAGGCAAAATTCTTCGTATTCGCCCAACTCCAGAGGGTGGTTATGAAATTCCAGAAGGAAACCTCTTTCCGCCCGGCACACCCAAGACACGCCCTGAGATCTACATCATGGGACTGAGGAATCCGTTTCGCATCTCTGTCGACAAGAAAACTGGCTGGCTACTTTGGGGAGAAAACGGACCGCCCAATGTCTGGGCTCCAGGGACAACCATCTCCAAGAAAGAACTCCCCATGGGATACGATGAATTCAACTTAGCCAAAGGTCCTGGTTTCTACGGATACCCCTTGATCATTGCCGATCAACAGGCCTTCACCAACTACGATTTCGAAAAGAAGAAAGCCCTACCCAAGTTCGATCCTGAAGCTCCAGTCAATGATCACAGCGGGAATACCGGTATCCGTGAACTTCCGCCTTCGCAGCCACCATTGGTTTGGTATCAGAATTTGCAGAAAGAATTCCCTGAACTCGGGAGTGGTGG
>CAYSOI010000605.1:0-2894 GCA_964432425.1 uncultured Opitutales bacterium
GGAACCACTGATCAACGCTAATTTCCGCTAATAATTGGAGAATACACAACCCCAATGCTCCCCCTGCTTCTTCGCGTCTCTGCGTGATGCAAGTCAGATCATGAGGAGCCTGTATATTCCCCAAAATTCTCTGATTCCCAAACTCACAACAAGGCACCAAGACACAAAGGATTCCCACAAACCAAGCCCCCTCCCCCGTTCCTGCCTTCCTGCTTTCCTTATTCAATCAGAAACAATCCAATCCTTATGCCTTCGTGCCTTTGTGCGATATCCCTCTTGCGATAGAGTGTTGCGGATCCTCTTGGTCCCGAAAGAGATCCCAACAGGGTCAGCGTCTTCCCTTCGAAGAATCATCCAGATGACCTGCCGCAACCAAGAACGTTAATCGTTCTGTAGCTGTTCACACGCTACGATTCTTACACGAACAGGATTGAAGTGGATGAAATGGGCAAAGATACGTGAATCATTCTGAAGTTGTTTTGGTTAGAATCTCAAATTTCCGCCCCTTGGCCGTTGACTTGGACTGAAGGTCATCCAGGACCTCCTGAACGTCCGGATCGATTGATTTGGAATGTTGAGCATCAATACAAATATGGTAGTCATCTGGTACATCCGCAATAGTTTTGCTGATGCCAAGTCTGTGTAAGAAAGTCACATCCGAGCAAAGCGTGATGGTAATCGTCTTCAAATCCTCGTCTTTCTCAATTGAGTCAGTCGGGCGACTAAAGTGATTCCAGAGGATATTGATCATAGCGACTGTCAATCCGATACCAATGCCGATGAGCAAATCAGTGAACACAATGGCGAGCACTGTTATTATGAAGGGCAAGAACTGGTGATCACGCTTCTTGGCGATATTTATAAAGGTGGATGGCTTAGCCAGTTTATACCCCACGACCAAGAGTATGGCAGCAAGACTAGCTAATGGAATCATATTCAAGATGTGCGGAATAGCTAGGATTGTAATGACCAACCAGACTCCATGAAGTATGGCGGAAAGTTTAGATTTTGCATTGCTTTGAATGTTGGCTGAACTTCGAACAATCACCTGCGTGATTGGGAGTCCTCCAACCAAACCAGAACAAATATTGCCGGTGCCCTGAGCGAATAACTCTCGATTGGTAGGGGTGAGTCGATGCTCTGGGTCTAGTTTGTCCGTAGCATCCACACAGAGCAAAGTCTCAATGGAGGCAACAATGGCCAAAGTGATACCTAATTTCCATACATCCATTCGGAGAACTGCGGAAAAATCAGGGAAGGTAAAAAATGTACTGAGCCCCTGTCCATCGGTCAAAAGAGGAATTTGCACGAGGTGATCAGGGGAGAGTTCCCATGGAGTGCCTTTGGTAAAGTAGTAAACTAAGACACCCATGACCACGACCAAAAGTGGGGCAGGTACAAGATGGCTCCATTGTTTACTTTTGATAAATTTGGCTTCCCACAAGAGCAACAGACCTAAACCTACAATCGAGATCAGTGTAGCAGTGGGCTGGAAGTTATCAAACATCTGTAAAAGGTTTGACACAGTATTGTGAGAGGAGTCTGTAACAAACTGAAGTGAACCTTCAGGCTCTTCGTCGTAACCGACCGCATGCGGGAGTTGCTTTAAGCATATGATGATTCCAATTGCAGCCAACATACCGGAAACCACAGAAGTTGGAACGAAAAGCGCAAGTACGCCCGCCCTGGCTAAGCCTAAGAGAACTTGAACGACCCCACCAATGACCACAGCCAGGGCAAAGATCTCAAACGTCGGCATCGTTTCTATACCATTGTATACAATAACCGCCAGACCTGCGGCAGGTCCACTAACACCAAGTGAAGACCCACTGAGTGAACCAACAACAAGACCTCCGATGACTCCAGCGATTAAGCCAGCTATCGGAGGGGCTCCTGAAGCAAGAGCAATTCCCAGGCATAGAGGAAGAGCGACCAGAAAGACGACAATGGATGCTGGAATGTCCCAGCTTAAATTAGATTTCATAGCGAATATTGGAGATATGGTCAGATTGGCATTGGTCTCTGGATTAGGACCAATTTTTGTGTACAAACACGATAGTAATAGAAGTACTAGGCAGGTTGGTAAGGAAGAGACGAGTGATGAAGTACAATTCTCAACGTACCTTCATCATCCTTCTTGTACCCCCAACTTTTATCAACTTTGGTAACGTTACCATCTTTGTCAGTGAAGGTCACCCAACCCATCCACATCGCTACGTCGCCTTGAATAAAGCTTGCCGATGTTTCGCACTCGACTTGACGCCAGCCCTTGATGCCGAAACCACCGTCCAATGGGTAGTCTTCAGAGTGCCCAACAAAATAAGCCAAAGCTCCTTCTCGAGTTGGACGGAAGGTGTATTCCCCACTTGCTAGCGTTGGTTTAAACAGCACTGGACCAAAATTGTATCCATAAGCGGCATCGATCGCTTCGCTGGCGATCTGACGAGCGGACTCAATTCCGTCTTCTTCGTAAGCCTTTGATACAGCGATCAGTGCATCGCCCCATACCTTACGAGCATTGGTTAATTCATTCTCAGTGATTGTTTGATCAGACATTGTAATAGGAGTATTTTTTAGAAAACTAAACAGACTGTTTTAAAAAAACAGCCGCAAAAAAGAATGATCAGAAGTCATGCAAGCTTAAAGTGACACATCCGCAACGTTTCATCCAAAATGCCGCCATTGAAACTCACACACAACTGCGGGAATGTAGTGGATTGCTGGTAGGATGGAGAGTTGGGGACAGGACCATATTCCCCCAGAAAAAGAGCAAAACGAGGCCAGAAACTATGTTTCATTCAAACAAAAAATTGGCCAACAGACTTAGCAGGCAAATGAGAATATTTCTCACCGCGGCTACAAACAACGCTTCGGGGTCTCGAAAAGAGGAAATT
>CAYSOI010000606.1:0-2892 GCA_964432425.1 uncultured Opitutales bacterium
CTCATGATGTCGGGTTGCATGCAGGGGGAAGCGATGCTTCCTGCCACTGGCTTCGGTGACTTCGAGGGAAAAGGAGGAGTTGGCCAGAGTGGGATCATTTTTGACCATGCTTTCCGGCGTAAACAAGTTGCCCCAATTGCCGTACAGAGCCGGGTAAATAAAATGGGTCATATCACTGGATTGCTGCGGGTCATACATTCCGAGCAAGGTCATGACCCGCACACCGACTTTGTGGGGTTTGGGAGTTTTGGACTGGAAGACTTCCATGGCTTGTTTCTCCTGATTCCACTTGCTGTAACCAGTCGGGCTGGTCGCATCCAGTACACCGGATTGGCTGCCCACTTTGTCCTGAATCAAGCGAAGTGAAAAGGGGGTGTGCAAAGTAAAGAGGCTGATACCGCCCATTGGTTTTCCGCCTGCCATGGCATCTTTTCCGAAGCCGTAGGGAAACTCCGTTTCGGGGCGTTTGCCGTTCCAGTCAACGTTGCCAATCAATCTACGTTTGAAGAGGTTGATGCCCCAGGAACCATTGCGAATATGGGAACTGTACACAGGACCACCGGGATAATGCCCCATTCCATGGTCATGGCCATATTCATGGGAGAATTCATTTCCAGTTGTGTTCATGAGAGTGAGCTGCCCTCCCCCGCCGCTGAGTCCGTGGCGTACCATATTGGGCTTGGCGTTGCCTTCCTTGTCTTTCTTGGTGTAGATGCCAGCACTGGTATGGACGGTGGTTTGCCGGAAGGGACGAGGTTGTTTTTCGGTGCCGCCAATGGTGGAAGGAATGCCGATGTTAGCGTAATTGATGCCAGTGGAAACCATCCCCTTGGCGATCTCCTGTCGCATGTCGCCTTTGTAAACGCCAGCCCCTTCGAAAGTGCTGCGTTCGGTGTAAACATTGCCATTGGGCAGGACCACCTTGGGGAAATGAATGGGCAAGTATTGGGCCGCAGTAAACTTGGCCACCGGCACCATCTGAAAGTAGTCGAGAGCCAGCTCCGGCGAAAGATTCTGGTCAGGTCGGCACCATTTGTTGACCTGAACATCGGCGGGCGGCAGCAACATGCCGATTTCCACATTTTGCGTCACGAGTTCTATCGGTGGACCGAATTCAAACTTGTCTGCACCTAATCGGCCTACGTTTCCATTTTGATCCGCCACGGCAATACTCAGACCCTTGTGAATGTACTCCCAGGGGACCACCGCATTCCAGGCTCTTTTGCTGAAGATGACTGGAGGTCGCCCATCCTTATTATTCGAGTCATTTCGAGGTTCCTCCCAGGGCGGATTCAGTTTCAAAACCAAGTCCTTACGAGAAGGACTTTTCAATTGGATTTGGAAGCTACTGGAGTTGGCACTGGATGGAAAAAAGAGCAAGTAGGCGGCACGGTCTGTAACCAGCAGAGGTCGCTTCAACTCTCCCCTGTTTGCACCAACCAATGTGTTCTGAAGAAAGGCAATCTCTCCTTTCAGTTTACCAGTCAGGTTGGGTACAATTTCATGATTTTCAGTAAAGTCTATCGCTGCATCCCAGTAAGGGGGCTTCGAGGAAAGAAGTTGGGTCGAGGCGATAAGCAGGAAGAAGAGGATGGAGAGCGGTTTTATATACATGATTGATAAGTGCGGGACAGACATTCCCGCCTGTGGTTTATAGTCGTTAAATCAGATTTTAGTGAAGAGTCTTAGATTCAGGGCCATACAATCTTCTCATGAATCTGAGGAACTTCGGAATGAACCTTATGTACAGAAGCCCCAATATCCAAGCCACGATAAGAAAGATGGCAATGTACAACAAAGAACGTTGTGCAGCCTCAGATTCGAAAGGTTCCCCCTCCACTTCTATTTTTCCAGTGTAGGCCCAATAGAGCATTACAAAGTAGCCGATGCTCCCAAATCCCAGCCCTAGGTATATCAGTATTTTCTGAAGAAAAAATACGACATCCATCAGATCGATTAAGCTGGGTTTTGAGGAATTCATAGTAAGAGATTGATCTATACACAGACAGGAATGTCAGTATCGCCAAGAATTGTCTGCCTCAAGATTGATTAGCTTGTAACCAGGGAAGCAATACTCGTCCCACATTTTTGACGGAATCCGACAGGTTATCCAGAAAATGGTCGGAGGCATCGCCATCTGCCGCATCGGTAATGGCACGAACTTCAGTGAAAGGAATGCCGTTAAACTCCGCCACCCTTGCCCCGCCGGGACCTTCCCAGGCAACACAGAGAGCATCGGTTTGCAGGTGAAGTTCTTTAGCTCGGCCCGCATCCACGATGTCTTCATCCCCGCCAGTGATCGGGCCAACATGGATTTGGAAGGATTCACTGGCCCTCGTACACTTGCGAATGCTCTCCTCAAGATCGGAGCAACAGAAATGCCTGGGAGCCGGGGCATCCCCACCAAACCGCTTTTTGAAATCATGTTCCACCGCTTCGGTCGCAATGACCACATCGCCAGTGTTGACTGTCTCCACCAAGCCTCCCGCGGCACCACCGGCAATGATAAAATCCATTGGCCCTTGGGTATCGACCAAATACTGAGTGGTTAGAGCAAACTGGGTCTTTCCCTGTCCGCCCACGGCTACCAGCAATTCGAGATCAGGAAAATAGGTCGCATTGGCTTTTCCTGGCACTTCTTCAGCCGGGTACTTCTCATCAAGAAAGAATTCAACCAAAGCAGCATGTTCGAGTTCCAATGGTAATACGACTAATGTTTTGGGCATGAAGAACAGTAAGTGGCTAAGGGAATGCTCAGGCAACTTTCAAAATTGAGGGTAACCCAATAGGTCGTATGGGGCATATAGGACCTATAAAACTGTGGCTCCACAGAGCTGGGGATGCACGATCAATCGTGAACTCCAACATATGACCAAAAGGCTCAATCGATTT
>CAYSOI010000607.1:0-2889 GCA_964432425.1 uncultured Opitutales bacterium
CTCCGGACAATGCATCTACGTAGACGGCGGTTTCATGGCCGGAGACAACTGGCCATTGCCGGATGCGGCGACTACATAGGTAATCTCTGTTACAGAACATTTATCCAGTAACCTCAAATGCCATGTGCTTTAAGAATTTGCTTCAGAGAGGCTTCAATTTTGTCTCCTGATTTTAGGGTGATGGTGGCCTTGCCTTCGTTGGACACATTCACAGATTTCACGGCAGATTCTTCTTTGTAGGGTTCCAGAACGGTGACAAAGGATGCGGACTTGGTTTCGATACGGCTAATGATGGTTGGCGTTTCATCCGCCATGATGCGGGTGTTGGTGTTGTTCAGCCCCGTCAAACCTGTGTAAAAGGAAGTGCCTTTGGGGGCGGATTGCCAGAGATTCAGGTGGGCAGGCTCCAGAGTGCGTTCGGGTTGTTTACCTTTGCGAGGTTTGGGGGCCGGAGGAACTTGCTCGGTCAGGTCCCAGGTCGCTTGAAGAAGTCCTTTGCCATTGAGTTGCTGGGGATGTTTGATATTGTCAAAGTTGCCGGTTGAGCCCAGAGGCTGGGTGGGTTTCGCAATCCAGGTTGCATCTGGTTTAAGGGTGCCAAAATTGTGATAAACCAAGTCATAGTTGTGTGCATCCTTTGACTCAATCTCATCAAACATGACGACCACGCCTTTGGACAAAACCACACCTCTGGTATGAGTCACTCCCGGAGCAATTCCGCCAACTTCCGTGACTGCGACCTGATAGTCTGGTTTGTCGGACCAGGCCAGGAGTTTGCCGACGCATTGACGCTGACTGGTTTTGTCCACCACCAAAACATTATTTGATAGAGAGACGCTACCTCGGATGAAGCTTTTCATCTTTGGGTCTTCATTGAAGGTGATGCCACCACGACCTGCGTTGTAGAGAGAGCCAGTGCCATGCGTGTAGATCTTCCCAAACGCACTCAGCGTGATTTGGTTTCGGTCCAGAGCATTGTGGAAGACACTGCGACCATAATCCAGGGTGAGCATGACCTGAGTCTCTGGAGTGTCTCCAGTACGGAGGATGGCCAATCCGGCCTGAGAGAAGAGCCTCGGTTGGGTTTCCAGGGCTTTCATCCAGGCATAACGATCAGGCTGGAAACCTGTTTTCAAACGCTGGATTTTGGCTTCCAGGGTAGATCCACGCCCTGCATCCTGCAGCCACTTTTCTTCCGGTGCGATGGAGATGAGCATGTCTGCAAAGTTATTGGCTCGAACAATCTGGCCCCGTCCACAATCTCCAGCGTTTGGCACCACGCCTGTCAGGGTAGCCCGTTGAAAAGGCATGCGAATGGCGTTCAGGATGCGGCGTTTGCCATAGTCAATTTTCAGGCCGGAATTTTCAAGATAGGTGACCGTCGGCAAGTCTTCATCCGCCGCAGCATGATGGTAATTCAGAGGCCGTCCTTCTGAAGAGAATCCATCGTCATCAATGTCCTTGAGTCGAGAAATGAGTCCGCAGTCGCGAAGCAGTCCTGTGTGGACCAGTGTCGCATCATCGAAGACCAGTCCCAACAAAAAGAGGTCGTGATTGGTGATGTCGGTCTGGTTGCTGATCTTTGCATTGAGCTTCATCAGTTCGCAACCAAAGGGCCGCACAAAACCTTTATAAATCTTCTCTTTGGCTTCCGGAGTCAGGGACGGAGATTCGGCAACCATGGATGCCATTTTGGAGAACCATTTGAAGTCCCAGTTGCTTCCGTACGAGCTGTTGGAGGCCTGACGACTGGAGGTCTGGATCGGAGTGCCGCGATGATAGGGAGGATCAAAAAGAGAAAACCATGGACGCAGTTCATATTGCTGACCGTACAACTCCATCAATTCCACCGCCTTCTTCGCGTACTTTTCGTCACCCGTGAGCAAATAGGCCAGCCCTGTTTTGTAAGTGGCCTGTCCAGAAAGAGCGAGATACTCCCGCCAGACTTGTCCGGCAATGTGGTCGCCAAAACGCTTTTCTCCCGTCTCGGTATTGACCGCCTCCGGCATTCGGTCTCCGGGAACCCATGGCTTTGGGTATGAGTTGCGAACATGACCATAACTGTCAGGGATTTTCAGAAACTCCTTGGCCACAAAATCGTCCGCCGCCGCCACAGTTTTCTCCAGTCCAATCAACTTCTTGAAATCCGCATCCTCAGCAGCCACTTTTGCCTGGATGGTATCAACCACCTTCTGTGGCAGCACGACTTGCTTTTTGAGTGCCTTGGACAGTGGGCGAACCAGGTTGCCAGACCACTGGGTGGTCACTTCAGGCAGATGCTCCAATGCGAACTCCAGTTGAAGTGGCTCCGCATACAACTCACTGGTCGCAGCAATAGCATCTTTGGAAATCGTTGCTGTGATTTGGAAGGACGCTGGCTTGGAGGATTTCACTTCCACAGCCGCTGCATCCAGACTGACCTGAAAGTGCTTATGCTTCGAAACAATCTTTGCATTGATGGCCGTAGGTTGGCCGCTGGTATTAAGAACTTTGTAGTCGAGGGTGTAAGTGGCTGAGCCATCTTCATTTTCCTTCTTCAATGGCATCGTCACGGGACGAACAAAGTCGGGTTTCAAGTAAATCAACCCACGAACCAGCCGCAGGTTTCTCAGCTCGACCACTGTCCCTTCTTCGATGGCCAATGCATCCAACCGAAAAAAGCCTTCATCCCCATCTCCATCCGGATTGTCCCATGGAAACCAATACGCATCAGCCAGATCCAGTTCCACCCGGTGCCAAACTTCTTTGGGCGTCGTCACAATGGCCACCCGCTGATTGTGGATCTTGTATTGCCTGGGACCCGAAACATGACCCAGTGCATTGAACTCAATCGAACTCACCGCTCCCGAGGCGACTCGATACTCAAATTGGAGCCGATCATAATAACGA
>CAYSOI010000608.1:0-1285 GCA_964432425.1 uncultured Opitutales bacterium
TGGTAAAGGATGGTGGCGTGGAGGTCGTGGACGTGGACTCGGTTTTCGACGGCGTGTATGCCGAACTCATCGGTGGTGCCATACATGAGGCCACCTTTGATGCCTCCGCCAGCCATAAACATGGAAAAGCCAGTATGGTGGTGATCCCGACCGGCTTTTTTCTTGTTCTTGTCTTTGCTGACTTGGGAGTAGGGCGTGCGACCAAATTCACCGCCCCAGATGACGAGGGTTTCGTCGAGGAGGCCGCGGTCTTTCAGGTCGTCAAGGAGAGCTGCGGTGGCTTTGTCACTGTCTGCACAAAGTTTTCGATGGCCATCGTCATTGTTGCTGTGAGTGTCCCAGGGTTGTTTGCCGTTATTCAGGTAGTAGACCTGTACGAAGCGGACGCCGGATTCACTGAGGCGACGAGCCAGGAGGCAACTTTGAGAAAACTTGGTGCTCCCGTAGCGTTCATGAACGTGCTTGGGTTCCTTGGAAACATCGAACACATCCGAAGCCTCGGCCTGCATGGAGTAGGCGAGTTCCATTGCACGGATTTGGGAATCGAGTTTGGCGTCCTGTTCTCTTTGTTTGAGATGAATCTGGTTGAGGGCGTTGACGAGATCGAGTTGATGACGTTGCTCTTTTCGGGAAAGGTGAGGGTGGTTGAGATTGGAAATGAGTTTGTCCACTGCCATGTTACTGGTGTTGACAGCGGTGGCCTGGTGTTCTCCGGGAAGGAAGCCATTGGACCATAGTTGCGGCCCAACAACAGGTCGACCGGATGCCAGGGCAACATAGCTTGGAAGGTTTTCGTTTTCGGTTCCCAATCCGTAAGAAACCCAACTACCGATGGATGGCCGAATGGGTTGCGGATTGCCCGAATGCATGATCAACAACCCTGGTTCATGGTTCGGTTGATCGGTATGCATGGAACGAATGACACAAAGGTCATCGGCATGGCGGGAAAGATTAGGGAAGAGTTCGCTCATCACGACACCACTTTGGCCATGTTTGGCGAACTTGAATGGACTGGGCATCAGGCCGGAAGTCTTTTGCTTACGAAGTCCTTCGCGGTCTGGCATTTCGCCCTCATGTTTGGCCAGCAAAGGTTTGGGGTCGAAGGTGTCCACATGGGAGGGACCGCCGTTCATGAAGAGAAAGATCACACGTTTGGCCCGAGGTGCGACATGGGGAAGAAGGCTGGAAGCGTTGGAAGTTTGAAGGGCTCCAGCAAGTCCCAGAGCTCCAAATCCGGCTCCCATTTGACTCAAGGCTTGGCGGCGGGAAATTGGGAAATGTAAGT
>CAYSOI010000608.1:1385-2880 GCA_964432425.1 uncultured Opitutales bacterium
AGTTGCAGACGGCTGACTCTTGCATAAATGGCTCTTCGGTTGGCCTTGGGGTCTTTGGAATCAAAGGATTTGCCGCCAATGGTTTGATCCAGATTGCCCGCAACCGTAAACAACGAGTCACGAAGCATCTCCATGCTGAGGCGTCTTCTTTGCATCCTCCAGAGAAGTCGATTGTCCGCATCCTTTTCCATCTTGTCCGGGTGAGCTTCTGCGGATTGCTGATAGGTCGAAGACAGAGCAATTTCCCGAACCAGCCACTTGAGGGACCATTTGCCATCTTCCATAAAGCGGACGGCCAGATCGTCCAGGAGTTGAGGGTGTGTAGGTTTGTCTCCCAGAGATCCAAAATTGCTGGTTGTGGAAACCAAAGGTTGGCCAAACATTTCCGCCCAGACACGATTGACCCAGACTCGTGCGGTCAGCGGATTGCTGCGATCCACCAAGGCATCTGCGAGTTCAAGGCGTCCACTGGTTTTCTGGTCAAATTCCTGCCGTTTTCCACCTTGGCCAAGTATGGTGAGGAAGCCACGATTCACAGCTTCGCCAGGCTTCTTAACATCGCCTCGGAGGTACACCGGAACATTCTTCATGTTCTTGGCTTCCTTGATCAGGTGAAAAGTATTCTGGGGGCTCTTGGGATCCTTCTTTTTCTTGTCCTTCTTCTCCTCCTTTTCTTCAGATTCAACCATTTGTTTCATCGGGCGGTTGAACATCTCCGTGCTGGCAAAAACTCCGGCCAATGCGTAGTAATCCGATGTCGGAATTGGATCAAAGAAATGATCATGGCAACGGGAACATGCAACAGTCAGCCCTAAGACTCCACGGGAAAGCGTGTCGATCCGGTCCTCCCATTCATCCGCCATCACGGCAAGGTCCCCCCGGCGATAGTACTTCGGCCCAAGTCCCATAAAACCAAGAGCCTGGTGGGCATCTTTGTCTTCCGGAAACATGAGGTCGGCTGCCAACTGTCTTTTGAGGAATTCGTCGTAGGGCATGTCCTCATTCAGAGCCTGGATCACCCACTCCCGAAATGCCCAGGCATTGGGGTAGGTGAGGGAAGTGTTGTTGCCCACGATGTGAGCCTGATCTTCTGCATACCGGGCAACATCCAGCCAAAGTCGGGCCCAGCGTTCACCAAAGTGGGGAGATTCCAGAAGTTGTTCTACGTACTCTTCATAATCCTTTTCGGCGGCCTCTTCGTAGTTCGGCGGCAATCCGGTCAGAGCAAAAGCGATGCGACGTTTGAGGGCTCGTTGATCCGCTTTGGGATTGGGTTCCAGATCGGCTTCTTTCATCTTTTTGAGAACAAAAGCATCTACAGGTCTGGAAACCCAGTCTGGATTCTTCAGTCCAGAAACTTCATGCCGTTGCGGCTTCTGAAAAGACCAGAACTTCGCCGCTTTCTCATAGTTGTAGGGAGCTTCCTCTTCTTTGGTTTCACCTGAGAAAAGAAGACCTGCAAGGATGAACTGAATCAGTACGATCTGGCTGGTTT
>CAYSOI010000609.1:0-2877 GCA_964432425.1 uncultured Opitutales bacterium
ACTCCAATACTCCTCAATTTGGCCAGCATCTGGGATCTTGTACTTGCCCTTGTCTCCAGCGAAACATTTAAACATGAATGACTCACTGATGCACTTCCGAACCCTGGCATATTTCTTTATGGCAACTGCTGCACTGCAGGCGGAAGATTTCTTTGCTTCCAAGGTAGAGCCCCTGTTGAAGGAGCGTTGTTACCAGTGCCATTCTCACGAGAATAAAATGAAGGCTGGGTTGGCGTTGGACTCCAGGTCGGGCTGGGAATTGGGCGGAGATTCGGGGCCTGCAATTGTTCCCGGAAAACCGGAAGAAAGTTTGCTCATTCAAATGGTCAAGTGGCTCGATGAGGATCATCAGATGCCTCCAAAGAAGAAGTTGCCTGAGGATGAAATTGCGGTTCTTGTGGAGTGGGTTCAGCAAGGTGCACCTGATCCGAGAACGCTAAAAGCGGATAAGCAGAAACCACTGGACTGGTGGTCTCTGAAACCGTTGGTCAGGCCGGAAGTTCCTCAAGTCGAGAAGCATCCAGTTGATGCTTTTTCCAAAGAAACCTTGCGACCCGAAGCCACCAAGCGGCAATTAATTCGGCGGCTTTATTTTGATCTTCATGGCTTGCCGCCAACTCCTGCGGATGTGGCGAAGTTTGAGAAGGATCAGGATCCCGAGGCATATGAAAAATTGGTTCGGAAACTTCTGGACTCTCCGAGATATGGAGAACGTTGGGCCCGGCATTGGTTGGACACCATTCACTTTGCGGATTCGGATGGTTGCGAACACGACATCAAACGACCCAATGCCTGGCGTTTTCGGGACTATGTGATTCGCCGGTTGAATGAAGATGTTCCATGGGGGCGGTTCATTCGGGAACAGTTGGCCGCGGATGCGTTGTTTCCTGAAGAAACAGATCTCATTCCAGCCCTGGGTTTCATTGCAGCAGGTCCTTTGGAACGCAGTCGGGCCACCACGGCTCCTGTGACTTTTGATTATCTGGACCGGGATGACATGGTGACGCAGACCATGGGGGCTTTTGTCAGCACCACAGCGAACTGTGCACGGTGCCATTCACACAAGTTCGACCCGATTACACAGGAAGATTATTATCGTTTGCAGGCTGTGTTCGCGGGAATCGGGAAGGGCGATGTGGAGTTTGATGAAGATCGCAACGTTGGGCTACAACGTCAGCAAGTTGAGAAGCTGAAGGAGGATGTCAACGCGAAGGATCCTGAAGTGCTTCTGGCCCCAAAGTATGCAGAGATGATCGCAAAGTTTGAGAGGGAATGGAGCGACCATTCCGGAATCTGGTCATTGTTGGAAGCCAACACCTTTGTTTCCTCGGACGGCTCGACTTTAACACGAGAAGAGAACCAGACGATCTACGTTTCAGGAAAGCTTCCCGACAAGGACACTTACACGATTACTGCGGCTGTTCCCAATACATCACTCACTGCCATTCGGTTGGATGTTTTGGCAGACAAAAGATTGCCGGAGGGCGGCCCCGGAAGACACGGGAATGGCAACTTGCACCTGACCGAATTTAAGGCCGAACTGTTCGAGCCGAATGCCAAAACATCGATTCCGCTGAAGATCAAAAAAGCGACTGCCGATTGGGATCAGGCAGGCTGGACGATCCAACATTCATTGGACGGCAATCTCAAAACGGCCTGGGGCATTTATCCAAAGGTCAATCAGTCTCACCATGCGGTCTTTGAGTTGGAGAAACCCACCGCCGTCAAACCAGGGAGTCGCATCGCCATCACCATGCAGCAACTCCATGGCGGCGGACACACGATTGGGCGATTTCAGCTTTCCGTTACGGATGCTCCACCGAGCCAGGTTCAGTTGGTCCCGGAGTTGGTTGTGACTGCCTTGAAGATTCCTTCCGGGAAAAGAACACAAGCTCAGCGACTCGATATTGCCGCATTGGTGTTGGGGCAACATGCCGAAGGGGAGTTGGCGAAGTTGCCCAAACAGTCCAGCGTCTACGCAGCTTCGCCCTGGTGGTCGCATGCCAAGAAACGCACATCACCCCTCACGCCCAAGACTGTCCATTTGCTGCGGCGGGGAGACTTCTTTAAACCCGTTCGCGAAGTGACGCCCGGAGCATTGTCCTCCCTTGATGTCCCTTTTGAACTCAAGGATCCCAAGATTGAGTCGAATCGTCGTACGGCCCTGGCCAACTGGATCGCTTCTCCCAACAATCCTCTGACTTGGCGAAGCATCGTCAACCGGGTCTGGCATTATCACTTTGGAAAAGGCATTTGTGCGACACCCAATGACTTCGGCCGCATGGGTGCAGAACCCACCAACCCTGAGCTCTTGGATTGGTTGGCCGTGTGGTTTCGGGATGATGCGAAAGGCTCCCTCAAGGAGTTGCACTACCTGATCCTGACCAGCAAGAGTTGGAAGCAATCCGGAGCTCCTCGCCGAACCCGATTGGACGCGGAAATGTTCCGTGATGCCCTCCTGCATGTCAGTGGAAAACTCGACACAAAGATGGGCGGTCCCGGCATTGAGCAATTTTCCAAAAAGAAAGGGCCACAAGCCACACCTGCTCTCAATTACAAGGAATTCGATTGGAACCTTCCAGAGGCCAAACGTCGCAGCATTTATCGTGTGGTCTGGCGGGGGATTCCAGACCCGTTCATGCAAGCCATCGACTTTCCCGACATGGCCCTGCTGGCCCCCAAACGTGATCATTCCGTTTCCGCCTTACAGTCCCTGGTACTCTTCAATAACGACTTCGTACTCCATGCCAGCGAATGGTTTGCCGAGAGGTTGAAAGAAGAGGGCGGGGGAGTTCGCCGAGCCATTGAGTTGGCCTATCAACGAGAACCTCAGAGTGAGGAAATCTCCGACTACCAAGCCTTCGTCCAGAAACATGG
>CAYSOI010000610.1:0-2873 GCA_964432425.1 uncultured Opitutales bacterium
CACAATCATTTTACGCTTTAGTATAAGTCTCTTGAGTTTCTGAATCAGACACTTTCAATATCTCTCGAATGCTCCAATATTTACACATTCGAAATCTGGCCCTCCTGGATGAAGTCTCTCTGGAGCCCGAAACAGGGCTCATTACCATAACCGGAGAAACCGGGGCAGGGAAGAGCATCATTCTCGGGGCGTTAACTTTGTTGACTGGTGCCAGGGTGGACAAAACCCTCATTCGTCAGGAGGCGGAGACTTGCAGTGTGGAAGCAGGAATACAGCTACAGGAGACCACGGAAGTGGATAAGTTTCTGGAGGAGTTGGGGCTACCGGTTTGTGAGGAGGGACAATTGCTTTTGAGTCGTTCCATATCCCGAAAACGCATTGCAAGGATTCATATCAATGGAGCTTTGACCACCCTTCAGAATCTTCGGGCACTGAGTGAACACTGGATCGATTTTCATGGCCCAAGTGAGCCACGTAAACTCTTCCGTGAACGCTACCAACTGGAAATGCTCGATGCCTATGGTGACCTGCAAGCAGAACTGCAACAGTATCTGTCTGGATATGCGGAATGGAAAACGACACTTTCCTTACTGAACAAACTTACGACACAAGAAGCCTTATCGCCGGACCAGGAAGCCTTCTACCAATCCCAGATTGAAGAGATCGACATATTGGAATTAACGGAGGACTCCATTCAACGTTTGGAATCCGATTTTTCCCGCCTATCCCGGATCAAAGAACTGGCATCCAATACGCAGCAAGTTGTCGGTCGTTTTACCGCAAGTTCCAATGGAGCAATACAGACCCTTTCTGATACCCTGCGATATGCAAGAGAGCTTGCCGCCATTGATGCGGAAGCTGAACCTCTTTTTCAACGACTCGAAAGCCTGACAATCGAGACGCAGGACCTTGCCGAAGAATTTCTGCAATATGGACGTGATTTGGAACTCAATCCAGCCGCCATTGCTGAGATTGAAGACAAGATGGGCCGATGGCAGTCAGTAAAGCGGAAGTTTGGCGGTTCATTGGAGTCCGTCCTGGCCTATCGGGAGGAATTGCATGAGAAGCTCAATTCCCGGGAGAATGTACAGGCCAGATTACGGAAACTGGACCAGCAGGCATCTGAGCAGGAACAGCACTTGAAAGCTTTGGCTCAGGCATTAACTCAAAAACGTCTTTCCGCATCCGATAAACTATCCAAGGTTGTCTCTGAAAAACTCCGGAAACTTGGGTTTAGAAAAGCGACTCTTGATATTCGCATCGTACCTCAGACCGAACTCAAGGATTATGGGGACAGTTCCTGTGAGTTTCTTTTTTCCCCTAATCCTGGGAGCGACAAACTACCATTAAATCAAATCGCTTCCAGTGGCGAAACAGCCAGAGTTCTTCTGGCTCTCAAAACCATCCTCGCCAGAATGGACTCCATCCCGGTATTGGTCTTTGACGAAGTGGATGCTAATATTGGCGGAGAAATTGGGAAAATTGTTGGATCGGAATTAGCCAGTATTTCAGAACACCATCAGATCTTCTGCGTTACCCATTTGCCGCAAGTTGCCGCCCAGGGAAATATGCATATCCTGGTGCAAAAGCATCAGACTGAAGATGCCACGTCTGTTGAGATCCAAACCTTGGCTTCCTCGGGCAAGGGTCGAATCGAGGAATTGGCTAGGATGCTTGGTGACAGAAATTCCAAGACTGCACTCAAGCATGCCAAGGAACTTTTGAAGGAGTGAGTTACTCCCCAACATACTGCCGAAACCAGGCAGCATAAGGATGTGAGGGAAAGGTTTCCAAAATGCGCCTGGCTGACTCTCTGGCTTCGGCATACTTCCCGAGTTGTTCGAGGCAATCTATTTCATTGCGCATGGAAGGGTAGTACCATGGGTTCCGCTCCAAATGATTTTGCACGACGCTGAGGGCTGACTCCATATCCATTTCTCGACTATAAAGATGATAGAGTTTGAATTGAACATCTTCATCCCAGGGAAGACGTTCCGCGGCCTTCTGGGTGAATTCTTTTGCATTATCCCAATCGTGCCTTCTGTACGCTTGGTTGGCTTGAACTCGATAGAAATCTCCTTCAAAAATACGCCAACCTGTCTCCAGTAGTATTACGGAAAAAATCAGGCTAACCAACAAAACCAATGGTTGAGTAATGTGGGCGGATTTAATGGGCTTCTGGTGCTCTGTATTTCTGGATTCCATGCCCAGCAATAACCCCATCAAAATCCACCCAATGGAAAGGGTCGCAGGCATTCTGCCTGGAAAATCAAAAAACATCGATACCAGAAAGACCAACAGGGAAGAGAGTAAACCAATTACACAAAACGCCGCCTTCCAATCTTCGGACTCAAAGCTGCTTTTCATTGTATGGTAGGCTCCCTTGATGACACGTCCCACCAACCAGAACCAGGCTACGATCCCTATCAATCCAAATTCGACCCATAGTTGCAGGTAATCGTTATGGACTCTTCGGGTTTGCTTGAACACCGGGCCTTTAATTGACTCGTCAAATAAGGCGCTGCTTTTTTCGTAATACTGAGGGAAGTGAATTCTAAAATGCCCGGCACCCATTCCAAATAAATCCACTTCTTTCTTAATCATAGTGAGGGTGTCTTTCCATATGCCGAAACGTCCGTTGGATTCGGCATTAAAAATGGAGGTGAATTCCTTGATGAAACGATTGGATTGTAAGGGCGGTGTCGGGCCCGGTAAATCATCCCCTTCTCCAGTTGCCCATCTGGGAGATAAGAACAGCAGAAAAAAGAAGGCTGAGGAGAGGGCAATAAAACCGAATAAGATCTTTTTAATTTCGCGGATTGTCGTGGGTGCTTTACGTGCTTTGAACACGACCCAAAGGGTCATGATGAAAG
>CAYSOI010000611.1:0-2858 GCA_964432425.1 uncultured Opitutales bacterium
AACATCGCGACCTCCAACGCCCCCCAATAGCTCTCAGGGATAATCCAGTTCACCCCCTGTAGGACGGTCCTTCAGGCCGTCCACCCTCCCATAGGAGAGCGGACTTCCCAGTCCGCTTCTTCTCTCACTTCAACCCCTCAGACCCCGGCCCCGTTTCCGCCCACTTCTGCACGGCACTCTTCAGAGCCGTCTCCCGAATCACACCTGACTCCCGATACACGACTTCCCCTTCCTTCAAAATCACAATGGTCGGGATGGACTGAATGTCGAACTGCTTGGACAAGGCTTTCTCCTCATCCACATTCACCTTATAAAAGTTGGCCGTGTCCTTCATCGCCTCACTCACCTTCTTGTAAATCGGATTCATCGTCCGGCAAGGTCCACACCACGGAGCCCAGAAGTCCATCACCACCAATCCCGACTTCAGCTCTTCCTCCGTCGGCGGAGGCAAACTGGCTTCTTCCTCATAGTTCACCTCCGAGCAAGACCACATCCAGCACGATATCCAAAGCAGAAACAAAGTTTGAATTTTCATAATCCGAATCCTAGCAAAAGCACATTCCTCTACCAGCCTCTTCTCAACAAAACCAAACTTCCTGCCTTCCTTAGACCATTTTGAAAAATTCTGCGCATAATGAAATCGATTCAAAAGGTTGGAGTATAGCAATGGAACCGGCAAATTTGCCTCTGTTCACGTGGAAGTAACATTCCGCTCTATCACAGGGATTCCAGTGTATGTTATTCAGGAGCCTTTAGGCGATAATCAGAAAGAACCCCCAACTCTCTTTCCAACACCCCACGCCTGCAAAACCTACGGCCACTCGATTAATGAAAGGCATCCTCATCATAGAACAAACCGCGAAACACGCGAAATAAACGAAAACTCCCTTCGTGTCCTTCGCGGACCTTCTTTTACATTCGCGTTCAACTCCCCACTCTCTACTCTCTACTCTCTACTCTCTACTCTCTACTTTGAACTCTCTACTTTGAACTATCCGCAGATCGACGCAGATGAACGCAGATATTGAAGGAGGTTCGGGCAGAATCATCGTTGGAGTATAGCAATGGAACCGGCAAATTTGCCTCTGTTCACGTGGCAGTAACATTCCGCTCTATCACAGGGATTCCAGTGTATGTTATTCAGGAGGCTTTAGCCGACAATAAATTTCAGCTTCTCATTTTTTAAAATAAATCGGCTAGACTCCAACGAAGGAGATCTCTTGCGTTTTTGGAAAATCGAAATGCGCAATATTTATCTAATATCTAATTCGGTATGATTCAAAAAGCCAGGCACTCGCCTCTCTTTCAACGACCCTGAAAGAATTCATTCCACTACATCAGTTTGGGTTCAGAGTTTCTGGGAGTGATTTCAAATGCAAAGGGTCTGGGAGTACTTTGGGCGAGTCCTTTTATTTTCTCCCAATGTTTCAAAACCTCGGCAACCCATTGCCAATAAGTATATTTCGCCTTCTTCGGAGGCCGGAAAAAGAATACGCCGATTTTATATTTTTCACAAATTGCCCACTGGGATCGGGTTCGGTGAATGTTCAAATCCTGGGTGATGACGACACCATGCATTTGGGCCACTTCAGGTAGCCAATCTTCGTCGTTTGCTCCCCTTTCAAACTTCTCTGTACAATGCAACACTTCGACCGATTCACTTTTTCTGCCTTCTTGAAATGCCGCAAATCCTTTCGCCAGGTGTGGAGAGAAATTCTCGTCAAAAAAGATTTTCACGCGGCGGCCAGTTGATGCTCAAATTCCTTGGCTTCCCGAACTTGATTCACCTCAAGTCCATACATCTCAGCAACATCTTCCACGCTTTCCCCCGCCGAAAGCAGCGAATTTATCGATTCTGTTGCGATATTGGTACCACTGATCGATGGGCGGCCAAAGCTATGATGCGGATCTACGACCACGGAACTTTTCCGGCCATTGGGCCAATACCTTTCTGCAAGCAGGGTGGACGTGTGAAAGTCTAAACGATGACAGAAGGGTTCCATGATTTCACGGAAGGCAGTCTGCCCGGTTCCGCCCAGTTCCAACATGGCTTCTGGCGTTCCTTCCTGTAGCTCATACAATAATCTTTTGCCATCACTCACAACACCCTGATGTGCAAAAGGATAGTGACTATTCAAGCGATCAGAAAGTTCTGCCCGAGCTTCTCGAATCGTTTTCAAAGCAACCCCCTGCTCCCTGAATTGAAATACTGAGAACAGTTCGATCAGAGTGTAAAAATTAAACCCGCGTTCTTGACCCTGTCCCCAGCTTTGCAGTTCTCCCAGTGGCAGCACCCGCTCAGCATCTTTGATATATCCACCTAACCACCTCCTCATTCGGTGAAGGGGAATGCCCAGAATCTTTCCTGCATCAGGAATCGTATATACTCCGGCTCCAATCACTGGCTGGCTTGTCTCCTGTTTTTTCATGTTCTCCCCCTCTCTTTGATTTTTCATTTCATGATGATTAGGAGTGCAAAATCTGCAAGGTTTCTCAGCACTGTCATTCAGATATCCAGAAAACAGCGAGTTCAGAAAACTTCTTCATACTGAGGTTGATGCAAAACGTTGGAGTTCAGGCTTTAGCCGATAATCCAAGATGCAGCAGTTGAAACTCATACACAACAGTGAGAATATCTAGGATTGCTGGAATGATGGAGAGTTGGAGTGCAGAATCGTATCCGCCCAGAGGGTGGCCAATTCCCTTCATTCCGATACTCCAATACTCCAAGGTATGTTGCGGGAATTAGTTGTGTTTCTAGCTCCAAACTGCGGAACCTAGGATAATAACCGTACACAAACTTCCAAACTTCCTGCGTTCCTTCCTCAAAACGGGTCATCCGGGTTCAGGCTCAGGTC